>JAICUM010000532.1 GCA_025935855.1 Pirellulales bacterium
ACTTATTGATTTTCTCTTTGCGATGCTCCGGCGATTCGAACGTCATTTCGGCGATGAGCACTTTGGCCTCGTACATCGCCGGGCAGTTGTCGAGGCCGGCCGGCGCCGTGTCACCGGCGTAGGCGATAAGCGGCAGGCGGACTTCCTCGGAGACTTCGGTTCCCGCTAGCCGCAGGTCGCGAATCTGATCGCCGGCGAGTTCCCGGTACTGGGCCTTGAGCTTGCGCCGGCGATCCCACACGACGTAGCCTAGCGAAGGCACCGTGTGCTTTGTGGCGCTCGCGGTGACGACCAGCTCGCGGGAGAGTTCCACCTCGTCGCCGGGCGCCAGGCCTTTCAGTTCGCAAGGCATCCGGCCGCGATCGAGGCGGATGAAGTGGCGCAGGATTTCGCGCACCGGCTCGATGGTTTCCTGGGGAGCATAAATGACCGGCGGCTCCATCTTCATCATCCGCCGGCGGGCGACGTACACCGGCAGAGCCGCGATGTGATCCAGGTGCCCGTGCGTGACAAACCACGTTTCGGTGCCCATGAAACCCCACGGCTGGGCGCCGAGGTCGAAGCCGAGGCTCAACTCCGGCAGCCGCCAATAGCTCTGAACGGCGGCGCGGGAATACCCCTCGATCGTGAGATTGCCGTGCTGGATCGTTTTAACCGGGGCGTTGTCGATCATCGCCCCAATGTACGGCTGGCCTGGGCGTCGCGGAAGGATGGCCAAATCGCGGCGAAGCTAAACGGGGTCGGGAGTCTTTTGCGACTGGGGACTTGCAGCCTAAAACGACGTCTCCGGTCGCAAAAGACTCCTGACCCCTTCGCGCCACTATCGTTCATTGCCCGGCAGCCAACTGCGGCTGCGGCGCCATGATCCAGATCTCGCCGAAGAGGGCCGCTTGCTCGACCGCGGCTTGCGCGTGGCGGATCAGCTCCAGTAGCGCGAGGAACAATCCCACCATCTTCGAGCGGTGCATGCCGGGCTCGAACAGGTCGGTGAAGAGCAGCCGCCCGGCCGCCGCCACCCGCGCCTTAATCTGCTCCATGTGGACTTCGATCGGCGTGTCGTCGTAGCGAATCTTCGTCGGCTTGGGGGCGGCCTTCTCGCGCATCACGCGGCTGAAGGCGCTCACCAAATCCCACAACTCGACTTCGGCAATCGGCTGGTCGGCGAGGCCTCGCGGTTCTTCGTCCAAATCGTTCACGCGGCGTTCAAACCGTAGCTGCCACTCGCGCGCCCGATCGTCCAAGAGCGAGGCCGCTTCCTTGTAGCGTTTGTATTCAAGGAGCCGCGTGACGAGCTCCTGTCGCGGATCGTCAACCGGCTCCTCTTCGATCTCCTCGTGCCGCGGCAGCATGAGCCGCGACTTGATTTCCATGAGCTGCGTGGCGACCTCCAGAAAGTCGCCCACCGAATCGACGTCGATCTGCTCCAGCACCGCCAGGATTTCCAGGTACTGCTCGGCGACCGCCGCAATGGGGATGTCGAGCACGTCCAGCTCATGCTTTCGCACGAGGTAGAAGAGTAGGTCCAGCGGCCCGGCGAACATGTCGAGTTGGACGCGAAAACGCATGGCGAAAATCGAGCTTGGGCCGAGGCGGTATCTTAAGGGTGCGGAAAGCTAAAGGGAGATTCCATTTTCGCGCAGTTTGGCTCGTAACTTTTTATTCTCATTGCGCAGTTCCTCGTTCACCTTGAGTGCAAAAGTCAACTCCTTCCCCCTCTTTAGGTAGACACTTTCCCATTGGTCCATCATTCGACGCTGGCGCTGTAGCCAAGCCCGATCCGCCGCCCAGCCAGAGCAAACTGCAATCAGCGCCATCATTAAGAGAAAGGATCCGGTGCCATAACGGATTCGCAGGGACATGGATAAGACCGATATTGCGATACTGGAGTCGCGGAATTATGCAAGTATGGCGGATCGAGGGCCAGAGCAGCAAAATGGGCTAAACCTTAAGCGTCGTCTATCGCGATCACCCGGGCTCGACCGCCGCTAGCAACTTGGGGAGGCATATGGATCAGAACCGGATTTGGGCGCCGTGGCGGTTGAGCTACTTGCTGGGTGACAAGAGCGCTACGGCTGGGCCGGAGCCGGAGGCATGGGTCGAAGGCGCCGACCACCACTGTTTTCTATGCCGGGCGGCGGCGAGTTATATAGACGAGGCCGCGGCACGGCGCGTGAGTCTGGTGGTCGATTCGGGCCGGCACACGGTGGCGCTCTTGAATCGGTTTCCCTACAACAACGGCCACTTGCTGATGGCGCCGCGGCGGCATGTGGGGCAGCTCCATGAGCTGAACAATGAAGAGCATTTAGAGATCATGCACATGTTGACGCGGTTCACGCGGTTGTTCAGCGATCTGATCAAGGCCGAAGGGTTCAACATCGGGTTGAATCTTAACCGTACCGCGGGAGCGGGCGTGCCGGGGCATTTGCATTGGCACCTCGTGCCGCGGTGGACGGGGGACAGCAACTTCATGCCGGTGACGTGCGATGCGCGGGTGATCTCGCAGTCGCTGGAGGCGCTGTGGGAGGCGGTGGCGGAAGCACGAATGTGAGGACGCCGAGCCAGGATGGCTCGGCTATATAGCCCGGCCATTCTGGCCGGGCGAACAACAACTCCTACAATTTCGCATGGTCGACCCGCGCATTGTGATCGATGCTGAATCATCCTCTCTGGCTCCCTACGCGATGCACGCCGCCGACTCCGCGGGCCGCGTGCATCCTGAGCCGCCGCATCCGCATCGCAATCCCTATCAGCGCGACCGCGACCGGATCATTCACTCCAGCGCGTTCCGCCGGTTGGCGCACAAGACGCAGGTCTTCACCGGCACGATGGGCGACTACCATCGTTCGCGGCTCACGCACACGCTAGAGATGGCGTCGATCGCCCGCACCGTCGGCCGGACGCTCGGCCTGAACGAAGATTTGATCGAAGCCTTAGCCCTGGCGCACGACATCGGCCACCCGCCATTCGGGCACGCCGGCGAAAGCGTGCTCGACGAATGCCTGGCAGGACAGGGCGGGTTTAATCACAACCAGCAGGCGCTGCGAATCGTCGAGCGGCTCGAAACGCGCTACCCCGAGTTTTCTGGCCTGAACCTCTCGCGCGAGATCCTCGACGGCCAGCGCTCGCGCACCGTGCGGCGGCTGGAGCAGGAAGCCGGCGGGCGACTGCTCGAAGTGCAAACCGTCGATGCGGCGGATAGCATTGCCTACAACGCCCACGACGCCGACGACGCGGTCGAGCTCGGCATGATCGACCTGCCGGAACTCGACGCCGCCTCACTCTGGCGAACGGCCGGCGAGCGGGCCCGACGACGCTACGCAGCCCTCGACACGACCGAGTTCCGCCGCGCGACGGTGCACCAGGTGATTGATCTGTTGGCCAGCGATCTCATTGAAGGTTCGTTGCATCGATTGGAAGAGTCAGCGCCCGGCGCCGCCGATGAGGCTCGCAATCTGC
>JAICUM010000655.1 GCA_025935855.1 Pirellulales bacterium
CAGGTAGGATGCTTCGAGCGTCGAGGGATCGTGCTCTCCACGTTCTGTGCGATCGGTCTCAATCACTTTGACGATCAAGGGTTCGGCCTTGTCGAACTGGCCCTGCTCCATATACGTCCCCGCAAGGAGCAACATGGTTGCTAGCGTGTCAGCGTGCGAATCGCCGAGCTCTTTGCGCCGAATACCAAGCGCAACCTGCGCCTGCTCCTCACCACGTTTGAAGTCGCCGAGACCCTCCAAGGCATCGGCAATCGTGTGGCGGACTGCCGCCTCAACGAGTGGTTGTCCGTTAAACCGTCCACCGATTCTTTTGATCGCACGCTCAAGTGCATCGCGAACCTTCAGATCTTTATCCGGCTTCAATCCTTTTCCGTTTTGATTGTAAGCCGAGGCTTGCGCAAGCACGTCCTCATTCAGGAATGTGTTGACTGCATTTGCGATGGCAGTTTGATCGTCAGCGCGGTGTCGTTCCAGGATTGCCTGATCGCGCTCACGAGCGGTTTGCCGATCCGCGCGGGTTGCACGTACCGCCTGCCACGTGCTTATACCCGTAGCGGCGAGAAGAACGAGCATTACCAGTGCGGCCGTCATGATTGCTGGCTTATTTCGACGAATGGCCTTCCGGAGCCGGTATGCGCCCGAGGGCGGGCAAGCTTCGACTGGTTGATCTGCCAGATAGCGTTCGACGTCACGTGCCAGGCCGATCGCGGTCTCGTAGCGTCGGGACCGCTCCTTTTCCAGCGCCCTCATCACAATCCAGTCCAACTCGCCGCGGATCGTCTGGCTTAGTTTTTTCGGATCGGTTGCGCGGCTGGCCGAGACGGTCGTCAGCGCTTCGCCCAACGTGCTCAATCGCGTGCTCGGGCGCGGCGGTTCCTCGTCGCGGATGATCCGGCGGACTTCATCGAATGCCGCTGTCGCCAGCCGCTGCTTGTCGAACGGCGTCGTGCCGGTGAGAAGTTCGTACAGCAGCACGCCGAGCGCATAGACATCCGATCGCGTGTCGACGTCCATCACCGCGCTCATTTCCGCCTGCTCGGGGCTCATATACAGCGGCGTGCCGATGAGCTGGCGAAATTCGGTAAAAAGAGTGTGATCGGTTAAACGTTGTCCGGCGGTGGCTTTTGCGATGCCAAAGTCGATCACCTTCGGCGTCGGTGTATCGTCGTCCTGAAGTGTGATCAGGATATTCGTGGGCTTGAGGTCACGGTGGATAATCCCTTTTTGGTGCGCGTGCTGAACCGCCTGACAGACAGGGATGAACAACTCCAGCCGCTGCCTCGGTGATAGCTGATGCTGGTCGCAGTACTCGGTGATGGGAATTCCGCGGACCAGCTCCATGACAAAATAGGGCCTGCCCGTATCGGTGGTGCCGGCATCGAACACTCTGGCGATGTTGGGGTGATCCATCATCGCTAGCGCCTGTCGCTCGGCTTCAAAGCGTGCAATGACCTGGCGGCTGTCCATGCCTGGCTTGATGATTTTGAGCGCAACCGTTCGACGGACGGGATGGCTCTGCTCCGCCATGAAGACTTGGCCCATGCCCCCTTCGCCGAGTTGCTGCAAGAGTTTGTACGGGCCAATCATGGCGCCGACGGTTTCCACCGCGGCACCGTCGGCGTCGGCAGGATCGATCGTGGGCAGCGGGGCGTCGAGAATTCCGCCGGCGGTCCGCTCGTGCGCAGCGAGAAGCGCCTCAACCGCAGTCCGCAACTTCACGTCGCCGCCACACGCCTCTGACAGGAATGCGGCGCGGTCGGCTGGCGTCGGCATCCTGAGCGCTTCCGCGAAAATGGACTCTTCGTTCATCATTGGCCTGACATCTCCCGATACAGCCAAGCCCGCGCGTACGCCCAGTAGCGATCGGCTGTCGCCGGCGAAACGCCGAGTGCAGAAGCAGCCTCCTCGCCGGTCAATCCTCCGAAGTAACGCAAGGTCACCAATCGCGCTTTTTCCGGATCTGCTTCGGCAAGCCGTGACAATGCCTCATCCAGTGCAATGACCTGATCGTCGACCGTCGCGGCGGTGAGATCGAGATCCTGCAGCGCGATGCGCGCACGGCCTCCGCCACGCTTGAGCCGACCGCGCCGCCGCGCGTGCTCCACCAAAATCCGACGCATCGCCTCAGCAGCAGCGGCGAAAAAGTGCCAGCGGTTGTCCCACACCTGAAGTTTGTCGGTATCGACCAACCGAAGGTACGCCTCGTGGACTAACGCGGTCGCTTGCAACGTCTGGTCGGAACGTTCATTTCGCAGCTTGCGGCCCGCCAGCGCACACAGCTGCTGATACACGAGCGGCATCAGGTCGTGAGCAGCCTGCGCGTCCCCGACCGAAGCTTGGTTGAGCAGCCGCGTCACCGCTTCCCCGGCGCCTGCATCGCTTGATTGTGAACGTTCACCCGGCATTCAACGTCCCCGCAAACGAATTGGCCATTCGATCAACCCGGCCGGCCCCGCCTCAGGCCCGGCCGGTTCAATGATGGCTTCACATTCATTCCAGAATAACGCCTCCGTCAGCAAATGCGCTTTCGGCGCGAAGTTTCCCTCA
>JAICUM010000436.1 GCA_025935855.1 Pirellulales bacterium
GGTTGCGGCGGCGTATCGTCGCTGAGGGCCACGCGCAGATCGCTGACGCTTTGGCTAAGCCGGTTGGCCTTGGGCAGTTCGGGCACGCGGCGGCTCAGGCTGCGGACCAGACTGCGATAGGCGTACAGCCCGTAGATGCCGCCCCAGCTCAGCAGGCCCACCATCACCAGCAGCAGCCCCAGGCAAACGAATAGTTTCTTTCGAATTGGCCAAGGAGCGAGCGTGATTTGCCGCGGATCGTACATTACTTATTCGCTTATTCTTGCCGGCTTGCCGGCTTTATTTGGCCACGGCCGCCTCAATCCCGCGATCTCAGGCCGGATTATTCATCAGCCCACAAGTGGGTAAGGGGGAGGTCGTGAGACCTCCCCCTCCCCGTTGTCGCTACGAGGTTGGTTCCTCGCATTTACCGGCGTGCGGATTTCCCGCACCGGGCGGCCCCGTGGAAATCGCTCCTTGAGGAGAATGTGGGTTATCCCTGGGGACAAGGTATAAAATCTTGGAGGCTCACCAGCCCGAATCGCCGGAAGTGCTTCAAACGCAAGCGCCGGTTGTCATAACAGGACTTGCGCTTGAGTTTCATGCACCGCAGACGCATCCGAATCCAGCGATCCAACGTGCGGTATGCATCGCCGCACGCAGACCACTCCTTGGCGAAGTAATTCGCCGTGCCTCGAATGATAGCGTTCAGTTTCTCGATGACCTCGGCATCCAAGTTGTGGCTACGTGGGGTCAGGTTGCGAATCTTGCTCTTGAAGTTCTCCACCGATTTGGCTCGCATGCGGACCGACCACGACGTGATGTCGAACCCCAGAAAAGCAAAGCCCTTCCGAAATTGCGTCACCTTCGTCTTCTCGGGACTGAGTTCCAGACCGAGACGTTCGGACAGCAGCGGACGTATGAGAGCCAGTGCCTCTTCGGCCTGACGTCGGGTACGGCACAGAACCACGAAGTCGTCGGCATACCGCACAAAACGGTAGCCGCGTTCTTCGAGGAACTGATCCAAGACGTTAAGCGCGATGTTGGCCAACAACGGAGAAAAGACCCCGCCTTGTGGCGTTCCTTCGCGCGTCGGGTGGACTCTGCCGTCTTCCAGCACGCCAGCCCTGAGAAACTTCTCTACCAGTCGCAAAATGTTCCCGTCGGCGACCACACGGGCCAGTTCTTCCATCACAGCTTGGTGAGAAATATGATCGAAACATCCTTTAATGTCAGCATCGAGTACATAAGTGTATCGCTGCCGATGGAGCTTCAACACACGTTCCACGGCCTGATGGGCGTTGCGGCCCGGCCTGAAGCCATACGAATCATCATGAAACCGCACTTCAAACAGAGGGCTCAGAAGGCGTCGTAGCACCTCCTGGGCAATCCGGTCACGCACTGCCGGGATTCCGAGAGGACGAAACTTTCCAGGTGCCTTGGGAATGTAGACCCGGCGTGCGGGCATCGGACGGAACGTGCCGTCTTTCAACTCTCGCATCACCCGATCGAGGTTGGGTTGCAGGTTCTTCTCGAACATCTGCACCGAGACCTTGTCGATTCCCGCGGCACCCCGGTTGCCTCGCACGGCACGCCAGGCGGCGTACACCAACTCCGGAGTTATCCGACCCGTCAGGCTATGGACCTTCTGCTTCACGATTTTCCTTTTTTCAAACTTTCGGGGGACAATCTTCATCGGATAGCGGGGTGCTACCCAGTGTTGGGAGATGTTCCTTAGCAGCCGTCCGATTGCCCGTAAGAGGAACGGGCCAACCGTTAGGGGTTTCAGCGAACGTGCTAACTTTCTCCATGTCTGAGTGCTTCCGCCATCCTTTCCAACGGTGCCTCCTTTCTCCGACGAGCCTCATGCGAGACATCGCCGAATACTCCGGAGACGCTGCCATCCCTAAACGGCGTGGGGCCGAATCCCCAACGCCGCTCCATCGCTTCCGCCGCACTTTTCGTCTTAGACTTATAGCTTGGCGTTACCCTGGAGGCCCGCGGCCAAAGCCGCGAACGTCCCTGGACGATGTGGGACTTTCATCGGTCAGTGTTGTTGCCATTGTGTTCAGGTGACCTCGCCAACCACCTTGATGGTTCGTCCGCCGTAACCAAGTGTCGGCGGACAAGAGAACTGGATAAGTTCCCGGGGCTTCAGCAGGCTTCGGAGCCTAGCCCACCATCCCGGCCGAAACGCGACGCCTCCCGAACTATCTTCGCCTCGCCCCTTCGTCATCCCCGGTTACCCGGCGATGCTGGCTGCGTACCCCCATCGACTCTTTCATCCCGCGACCGGGCATCCATTGTCCTTGATGGAGTTCGAGCGAAGACTTCCAGACGGGCTTGGACCCGCCTGGGTAGGATTAGGTTTAGATTCACCTCCTTTGTTGTTAAAAACCGCACCGTTTAAGACTAAGCCACAACACCTGCGACTCACGCGAAACCCGACGCGTAAGCAAGGGCCAGCACGAGATTTCCCTCGCTTACGCGTCGGGCTACCGGCAAAGCAGCCTGGTGTGCAAAACCTCGGGGGGCGGTGTCCAATCCGGGCAAGGGCGCAAATCGCAAATTGCCTTCTTGCCGCGGGCCGCGCGGCTACGGATAATTCCTCGACTGGACCCATGGCGGGTCGCGATGCGCGATTCGAGTCCGGCGAACTTCTTCCGTTGACTCGCCTCAATCGCTTGGCAACAATCGCCGGATTCTGTTTCACGATCGGAACGGGAAGGGCTATGGAATACGGCAAATTAAGCCGCGCGATGCGGCTCTCTATCAGCGAAGGCGCATTGGCATGCGCCATGGGCACGCTCACCGGCGGGGTGTTTCTCACCGGTTTCGCCCTGGCATTGGGCGCCACTCGGTTTCAAATCGGCCTGCTGGCCGCCATGCCTACGGTTGCCAACTTTGCCCAGTTATTGGGCGCCTGGATCATCGAGCGCACCGGGCACCAAAAACGCGTCTGCCTCGGCGCCCTCGGCCTGAGCCGCGTTCTCTGGCTAACCATCCTCTTCACGCCGCTGGCCGCTTGGGGCGGCCTAGGTGCCTCATTGATCTGGTTCCTGATCGGCCTGCAGGCGCTGTCCAGTGCGTTAAACTCCGTGGGCGGCGTGGGTTGGCTGTGCTGGATTCGCGATCTCGTACCCGAAACACTGCGCATCGGATTTCTTAGCCGGCGCAATCAGATCGATACGGTGTTGGCCCTCTCGCTGAGTATCGCCGGTGGGGCATTTATCGACTGGTGGACCGGCCACCATCCCGGTTCGACCTTTGGGTTTGTCGGCGTCTTCGGCGTGGCGATGCTCTGCGGCCTCGTTTCGCTGGTGCTGATGGGCCGCATTCCCGAAGCGCCGCCCCCGTTTCACGAAGACGCCTCCCGGCCATCCCTCTCGGGGCTGTTTCTCGCGCCGCTTAAAGAAAAGAACTTTCGGGCGGTGCTGGTGTTTTATGCCTGGTGGAACCTGGCGGTGAACCTCTCCGCGCCTTTTTTCGCCGTCTACATGCTGGAAAAAATGGGGCTGCCGTTCTGGTACGTGACCGTGCTCTGCACGCTATCGAGTGTTTGTGGATTGATCGCCAACCCGTTCTGGACGCGCTTGAGCGAGCGGTTCGGGCACCGCCCCGTGATTTTCATGGCGACATTGGGCGACGCGGTCTATCCGCTGTGGTGGCTGTTTGCCAGCCCGCAATGGTCGTGGCTGTTGATACCGATTCATTGCTCGGGCCTGTTCAGCGCCCCTTTGGCGGTGGGCCCAAACAACCTGCTGCTTAAGCTTTCGCCGGCGAGGAATGCCTCGCCTTATATGGCGGTCTTTAACTCGGTGGTGGGACCGATCACGGCTTTAGCCGCCATGCTAGGTGGCTACCTGGCGGGGGCGTTTGGCGGTTGGCAAGGGTCGCTCGGCCCCGTCACCTTGGGCGGCTTGCAACTGCTGTTCTTGATTTCCGCCGCCGGCCGGTTAACCAGCCTGGTTTGGTTATGGCGTGTGGCGGAGCCCCGTGCCGCTTCCATTCTCCAGGCGGGCCGCGTTTTGCGGCGGTTGGTCTGGGCGCATCCGACAAGTTTACTGCCCGCCATCGGAGGGCGCTGGGAGCTATTAGGGGCCTCGAAGCGGCGCGTCGTCACGACGCCAATTGCCGGCCGCGTGGCGCCTGAGCCAGTTGTCACCGAAGCGGCCACTCTTTCCGCGGCGTAGCGTACCACAGCCAGCCGGTATATCTTTTGGTTATGGCACGCCGCGCGCTTCGCAGAGTGGATTCGTCGCTCGATCTGAGTGGCCGCCTGCGCACGGTCGACGACTTGCCTCTGCCATGGCGGCCCGAGCAATTGTTCTCCCGCGGCGGTCCGTTAGAGGTCGAGGTAGGCACGGGCAAGGGCCTGTTTCTGGCGTCGTCGGCGGCCGGCATGCCGGAGCACGACTTTTTGGGCATTGAGGTATCAC
>JAICUM010000199.1 GCA_025935855.1 Pirellulales bacterium
AGAAGCGCGCAAGACGGCGCAAATCGGCGTCATCGACATGGAAGCCCTTGCCGAGTTCGCCGAGCCAGGCGACATCGATCAGCTCAGCGCGCTGCAGCAGCAGGTGCAAGATTACCTGCGCGAGATGGCCGAGCAGCAGGGCCTCGAGCAGCGCGGCAAAAGCTTCCGACTAACGCCCAAGGCATACCGCATCTTTCAAGCAAAGCTGTTGGAGCGGCTATTCCGTGATCTCGCCCCCTCGCGCACCGGCCGGCACGAAAACGCGGTGGTCGGCGAAGGCGCCGTCGAAATGCAGGCCACCAAACCGTACGAATTTGGCGACTCGATCGGCAACCTCGACATTCCTGGTTCCTTCATCAACGCCCTGGTGCGGCAAGGTCCCGGCACACCGGTGCGGCTCGGCCAGGACGATCTGCAGATCCACCGCACGCGCAACACGCCCAAGTGCGCCACGTGCGTCGTCATGGACATGAGCGGCTCGATGCGCTATGACGGGCAGTACATCAATGTCAAACGGATGGCCCTAGCGCTCGAAGGCTTGATCCGCAGCGAATATCCCGGCGACTTCCTGCAGTTCATCGAAATGTACTCATTCGCCAAGCCCGTGCCGCGCGGCAAGGTGATCGAGCTGATGCCCAAGCCGGTGACCGTGTACGATCCGATTGTTCGCCTGCGGGCCGACATGAGCCGCGACGACGTGAGCGAACACCAGGTGCCGCCGCACTTTACGAACATTCAGCACGGCCTCTCGACGGCGCGCCGTTTGCTTGCCACCCAGGATACGCCGAACCGGCAGATTGTCCTCATCACCGATGGGCTGCCGACGGCGCACTTCGAGCAGCAGATGCTGTATTTGCTTTACCCGCCCGACCCGCGCACCGAGTCGGCGACGCTCAAAGAAGGGCAGCTCTGCCGCCGCGAGGGAATCACGATAAACTTGTTTCTGCTCCCCAGTTGGTCGCAAACCGAGGAGGACGTGCGGTTTGCCTACCGCCTGGCGGAGAGCACCAAGGGACGGGTGTTTTTTACGGCGGGGAGAGACCTGGACCGCTATGTGGTGTGGGATTATCTCAGCCGGCGACGAGAGATTGTCAGATAGCTGCGGGGGTCGGGAGCGTTTTGCGACTGGAGAGCTTCGTTTAGCGGCGCTCATTCCAGTCGCAAAAGACTCCCGACCCCGTCGCTGCTAGCAATCGCCATTTGATAAGCATTGTCTGCCGCATGAAGAATCGCTAAAGTCCCGGCCCATTTGAGCCTCCTAGATTTCCTGGTCTGCCGCCCCGGCGGCTTTTGAGCGAGGAACGAGACCCTTGGCGAAACAGCTCTCCTATTTCGGCGCGTTGCTGGCGGCAGCTTTGGTTGCGGGATTTGTGAACGTGGCGGTGGCCGCCGCTCCGAGCGACACGGTGATGCCCGCCGCGACGCGCGGCTTTCTCTCGATTGCCGATTTCAAGGCTGCCCAGCAGCAGTTCAACCAGACGCAATTTGGCCAGCTCGTGAAAGATCCGACGATGAAGCCCTTCATCGAGGATCTCAAGCATCAGATCGAACGGAAGATGTCTGGCACGCGGCAGAAGCTCGGCCTGACGGTTGAAGATCTGCGGGACGTTGCCGCCGGCGAAATCGGCGTCGGCCTGGTCGAACAGCAGAAATCTCGGGCTGCACTGGCGGTGACGGTCGACGTCACCGGCCGCAGTGAAAACGTCAAGCAACTGCTGGCTAAGATCGACCAGGAGATGACGAAGCGCCGGGCGACCAAGTCAAACGCCAAATCGGGCGGCGTTGAACTGACAATCTACAAGATCCCGCCGCAAACGAAGGACGACATTTCTCGCGAGGCGGTGTTCTTCGTCCAGAACGATCTACTCTGTGCGAGCGACAACCGCGCCGAGGCCGAAGAAATGCTGCACCGCATCGGCGGCCAGGGCGGGCAGCGGCTGGCCGACGTGAAGCCGTACCAGGTCACCATGCAGCGCTGCGCCGACGAAGCGAAAGACTTGAAGCCGGATGTGCGCTGGTTCGTCGATCCCTTCGGTTACGCCCGCGCCACGCAATCGCTGCTTTCCGAAGAAGCCCGTGCTAAGCGCGGAAAGAATTACGTCAGCATCCTCGAGAGCCAGGGCTTCGACGCGATCAAAGGCATCGGCGGCTACCTGAACATGTCGGTGGACGGCCAGTACGAGCTTCTGCATCGCACCTCGGTGTACGCCCCCCCAATTCCCGGCGAGCCGAACAAGTACAAACTGGCCATGCAAATGCTGCAGCTGCCGAACACCGCGAACATGCAGCCGGAAGCCTGGGTTCCGCGGAAGCTGGCGAGCTATCGCACCTTCACGATGAATCTCCAGAACGCCTTTAAGCACATCGATTCAATCTTCGACTCGATCGCTGGCGTGGAGCACGCTTGGGCCGACGTCCTCGAAGGGTTGGAGAAGGACCCATACGGGCCGCAGATCAAAGTCGAACGCGATTTTGTCGCCCACCTTGGACAGCGCGTGTCGATGTTCACCGACTACGACCTGCCCATCACCACCAAGAGCGAGCGATTCCTCCTGACGGTGGAGGTCAAGGACGAGAAGGCGATTGCCGCCACCGTCGAGAAGTACATGAAGGCTGACCCGAACGCCCAGAAGCGCGAGTACCAGGGTCTAACCTTGTGGGAAATCTTGCCGCCGACTGAAGAGGTGCCCGAGCTGGACATTGCCCTGGAGCCGGCGACGCCGAAGACCGGCCACGCGGGCGACAAACTGCAGAATACCGCGATGAGCACTTCGGCCGTCTGTGTGACGCAAGGTCACTTGTTCATCGCCTCGCACCTCACCTACATGAAAGAGATTCTCGATCAGAAAAAAGGCGGCGAGGAGAAACTTGCCAACGCGACCGATTACCAGGAAGTGGACGCCACGCTGACGCGTCTGCTCGAAGGTCCCGTGGCCGTTAAGTGCTTCCGCCGCAGCGATGAAACCTACCGGCCTTCGTATGAGCTGCTGCGTCAAGGCAAAATGCCGGAATCCGAAACGCTGCTCGGCCGACTGCTAAACCGCCTGCTCACGCCGCCGGAGGACGAGGAAGAGGGCGTTCTGCGGAAGCAAAAAATCGACGGCAAGCAGCTCCCGCCGTTCGAAACGGTGCGGCGCTACTTCAGCCCGGGCGGCACGGTGGTGCGGTCGTTGGACGACGGCTGGCTGGTCGTCGGCGCCACGCTCACCAAGCGGTTGCCGCAGGCCCAGGCAAGCGAAACGCCGGTCCGCGAAGCGGCCCGTGTGCGGTAGGCGATTTGAACGCAGACAAAGCGAGGATTCTCACAGGGTCACGATGTTTAACCGGCCGCGAATAACCTTCTCTTCTCCGATCTGCGTGAATCCGCTTAATCCGTGTTCATCCGTGTGCCATTAAGGCACTTCCACCTTCGCCCAAAACGGCCGCTGCCGGTCGCCGCGCGTGCGGACGTCTTCCAGGATGACCGCCGGATCCGGCTTCACGCCGCCCGGCGGCAGGCTCAACGCGCGTGAGCCGAAGGCAATTCTGATCGGCTTGTTGAAATCCACGATCTCGGGGCTCAGCCAGATTGTGGTGTGCTTGGCCTTCGTATTCACCGAGAGGTGGTTGTCCGGCAGTTGTTTACCGGCGACTTCGACCGGGTTCGCCCTAGCGCCGGCCCAATCCGTCGGATAGATCATGTTGTTCGGCGGAAACTCTTCGCACTCCAGCCACCAGAAGAAATTGTCCCATGGCCTTAAGGTCTTGCAGGCGAACGCCTTCGGCGGCCACGCGCGCTTCTTGAGGCTCATCCAGTCGAAGAGATGCAGAATCTCGTCATGGAACGGCTCGTGGCCGCGGCCTTCATACTCGACCAGCGTCACGTCATAGCGATTCACGCGCAGATACTTATTCCAAACCGGCGCGTTCTGCGCCACCGACCGGCCGTCGAGTTCCCCCGCCACGAAGTACAGCGGCACATACTCAGCGTTCTCCAGGTAGAAGCTGATGTACTTTTGCTGCTCTTCAAATCGCGGAATAAACGGAATGGCGCCCGCCCACAAATCAGGATGAGCCTGGGCGATGTCCCACGTTGCCTCGCCGCCAATGTCGTGCCCGGTGAGATACACGCGGTCGGTGTCGATGCTGAAGCGGCGCACCGCGTCGCGGAGCGACGTCAGGACCGCGACGTGCTCGCGAGCCGAGTATTCATATTCATACTGATGCGGCTTCTGCCACTCGACGGCGATCGTGATGTACCCGTGCCGCATCGCCTGATCGCGGCGAATCGGCGGATCCTTTTCCCCGCCGCCCGGAACCGGCGAGCCGGCCCAAAACTCCAGTTCCGTGACCGGCGTATTGTAAGCGCCATTCAGCACGACTAGCGTCGGGTAGCTGCGATACGGGTCATACTCAGGCGGCAACTGCACGAAATATGTAAAGTCGCCATCCTGCGTCTGCCCCTTGGCGGTCATCTCCAAGAAGCCGCCGGGCGTCGCGGCGAGCGCCGGATCGTGTAGAACCGGCTTCATGTGGGCGATCAGCTTCGCCAATTGGTCCGGCGTGGCCGCCTCCATGCTTTGTAGGGACTCAAGAATCACCTGCCGATCTTTGGCTAGCGGCTCGCGCAGATAGCGCTGCACCGCGTCGCGTAGCTTGATCAGCGACACCGCCAGTGGCAGCTCGCGCTTCGCTCCGTCCTGACCTAAGAGCCAACCCGTCAGCGCGAGCGCCGATTTTTCCTCCGGTGAAAGCGACGGATCGTCAATGAACTGCGCGAAGGAAACCAGCCGGTCCACGTTATTGTGCGTCAGTTCCTTCACCACTTCCTGCGCGATGGGCGCCGCCAGGCCCCGGTGGTCGGGGTCGCCGATCTTGGCGACGGTCTCTTGCAGCGCCTTGCCAAGGCGGCCGATGCGCTGGTCTTCCTGCTCATACTGGCTCGTGAGTTGGCGGACCTGCCGCAGCGTTTCGCCTTCCACCTCGTCGATGGGAAAGTTCGCCAGCAGCGTCGCCACCAGCTTGTGTTGCCCGGCTGCCCGGCGAAGTTCAAGCTCGTTCATGAGCTGTTTGGCGCCCGCGCGCCGCAGCGAGGTCACCACCTTATCCAGGTCCTTCATCTGCGGAAATTCTTGAATAATCCGCTCCAGCTCGCGTCGGGCTTCCGGAAAGCGTTCCGCCTGCTCGTAAAAGCGAACGGCCTGCAGCCGGGCGTTCGGGTCCTTTTGCGGAATGGCTTTGGCGAGGATTCGCTGCAGCGTGTCCGCGGGAAGCGATGAGATTGCCAGCCGCATGTCCCACGCGATCGAACGTTGAGGACCCTGCAGCGATTCGACTTTCGCGTAGCGCGGCGTCAGCTCGGTGATGCCCTGCACGATAGAAAGCAGGCCGTCGGTCGATTGCATCTCGTAAATTCGCCGGCCGTAGTCGTCGAACGGCGTGATGTTGATTGCCGGACCGACGCTGATCAGCTGCCCGGCCCCCGACGAAGGGTTCTGCCAGGGATGGATGACAACCAGCGGCTCCGGCGCCTGCTCCAGAATCTCGCCCACCCGTTGCTGACAGACGTAGGTACGGCGAAGCTTGTCGTCCACCATGAGAATGGGCTTGGTGGCCAGCTCGCCGGCTTGGCTCGACGGCGCAGCCGGGTTGTCGGCCACGCCCGAAGTGCGGGCAAAGGAGCCGACCAGAACGCGGCCGTCCTTAAGCCGAATCTTCTCGGCGTTCGCCAGGTCTACGGCGCCTAGCAGCGCAGCGAGCGCCGCAAGAAGGGCTGCTGACCCATGAAAGCCGCGAAAACGATGGAAGAGCCGCATGTTTTCATTGTGGCTGCCCACGGCAACGGGTCAAACGGCGGGCCCGCAATGCGGCGGCTGGGCAGCTTGACACACTCAAACGTCCGCGGAAGATGGGGCGACTAACGAGGGTTGTAACGATTAACGGAACGCTCAAGCGAATGCACCTGCGAACGACACTCAAGGTTCTCCTCACTCTGGCAATCGGTCTGCCGGTGCTGGACGCGGTGCTCGTGTGGGTCGCCGGTTTACTGGCCGCGATGGGCGACGCCGCAGCCGCCAGCATCCTCCGCCAGATCAACGTCGCCGCCGGCGTGCTCTGGATCCTCACGCTCGTGGCGATCGTAATCGCGCTCGCGGTCAAAGCGGTGCTTGAACCGCTCGATATCGTCAGCGAAGACGAAGAACCGCCGCTTTTGTAAACAGCGGCTTGTTCTCAAGATATGGGAGGCTTTCGCTCACTCGAGCTTCAGCTCATAACACGCCATCTCTTCGGCATTGCGAACATAAAGCCGACCGTCCGCGATCGCCGGATGGTTCCAGGTCTTGCCATTGATCGCCTGAAATCGCCCCAACTCTCGATATGCCTTCGGGTCCGCCGCCACCAGCGCGGCCTCCCCTTTTTCACCGAGCACCAGAATGACGCCCTGATCGCCCAGTAGCAGCGCCTGCCCGGCGCCGTACCGGCCCTTCTTCCAATTTCGCTTCCCCGTGTTCGCGTCCACACAGCAAAGCAGCGGCGCTTCAAAGCCGTACAGCGCCTCCTGGTACTGCACGCAGTCGTTGAAGTACGGCTTGAACTCGTGGCTCCTCCATTTCTCGTCGATCTTCCAATCGCCGTTCTTGCTCGACACGTCCAGGAGCATCGATGAGTCCGGCTTGAAACTCACCAGCACGCTCGACGCGCCAATCACCTTCGGCTGAATGGACGGAAAGGCTTCGCCCGGCTTGAGCCCCGATTCGTATCGCCACAAGTTGCGACCGTTCGCGGGATCAACCGCCGTAAGCTCTGCATCGTTCAGTAGCAGTACCTGCGGCTGTCTCTCAATCGTCGCGAGCTCCGGCGACGAGTAGCTGTGCGTGCCGGAACTTGCCTTCCAGGCGACTTCGCCGGAACCCGCGTCGAATGCCTGCAGGCTGTCTTCCCGATCAAAGCCCGCGAAGACGACGACCACGCCGTCCGTAACCAGCGGCGAGCCCGCGAAGCCCCAATACATCGGCGCCATGCCGCCCGGCGGAACATGCTTGTCAGCAGCCGCGTCCTTCGCCTTTGCGGCGTCCTTTGCTTTCTCTGCGTTCTCGTCGGCCTTGGCAACGCTCGGCTTTCGCCCTTCGGAAATGTCGTGCGACCATCGCAACTCGCCGGTGGCCGCGTCGAGACAATTGAGAATTCCCATGGCGCCGAGCGCGTAAATCTTGCCGTCGGCAAACGTCGGCGTCGCACGCGGTCCATCCCCGCCCATCGATTCGCTGAAGCGAACCTTATCTTGATGCGACCAGATTAGCTCGCCCGTCCCGGAATCCAGGCAGACCACCTCTTCCATGTCGTTCCGCTGCTGCTGCGTGAACAGCCGGCCGCCGACGGCGATGATCGACGACCATCCAGGACCGACCGGTTGACGCCAAACCTGCTTCGGCGGCGATTCATTCCAATTGGTGGCAATCATTACTCCCGTCACAACGCCGTCACGATGCGGTCCACGAAACTGAGTCCAATCGCCGGGTCCGGCCGCCAGCGGCCTGGCAGGCGCCGCTGGCTTGTCCTTCAGGGAATCTCGCGCATGGTTTTTGCCCTCGGCTAAGAAACGCTCTTCGCCGGTCGGCGACCAGCGGGCGTGGATGTCAGGATTAAGTTCGCCCGTCAAACCTTCCACCCGCAGGCACGATCCCCCCACCCAGGCGATCACAGGCAACAGGTACATGCCCACTCGCACCGCCCGCGCCGAGGCGCTGCGGAACGCAAACAGCCAAAGAGTCCACGCCATCACCAGGATCGCCGGAACATACATCAGCAAAAAAGGTGACATGCCCAGAAAAATCGCCAAGGTGCCAATCCCAATCGTCCAGGCAATGATCAGAATCCGCTCCCGCCAGCTTAAGGGACCTCTGATTAACCACCAAAGGACGAACAGCAGCGTGATGGCCGCCGAGGCTGCCATCCGGCCCCAGGCTCGATGCAGCCCGTTGTCGACCCAGCCGAGGGCGATGAACGCAATCAAATAGATGACCGACGCGACGAGCGGCACGCCGACGCGGCCCGGCTTCCGCGGACGAACGTTCCTGAAGGCTGGATCGGATGAAGTCACGGCGGCGGTGGACATAGAACGCTCCTGCGCGGTCGCTGAATCCCTACGAATATAGGCGACGCCCTCGCGATTCCAAAGACAGTCTCATTACCCTTTGCGTCGCCCGCCCACGACAGGCACAATGGCCC
>JAICUM010000654.1 GCA_025935855.1 Pirellulales bacterium
CAGCGGTCGGCCGCCGAGCGATGATGTTTCCGGGAATGTTAAGAGCGCCGGCAGGCTCCGTCGATTGGGCGAACTGCGCAAGACGCCGCCACCACTCGCGCGTCATCGCCTGCTCTGGAAAGCCGGCCTCGCGCCACGCCAGGCGAAGCGCCTCACTTGCAAGCAGCTCCGGCTGTCCGACCATCGGCGCCGTCTGAAATTCGAGCCGGCCGTCGGTCAGCCTTGGATGGCACGCGGCCAGCAGATTAGCAGCCAATTCTTCGATCGCCACCTGCGCCTCGCCCGCTAATTCCGCGGCCCGCAGCAGAGCTTCATCCACATCCGCGTTGTAGTTCCGACGCAACTCTGGCAGCAGCTCATGCCGAAGCCGGTTGCGCGTAAAGCGCACTGCCTCATTAGTCGCATCCTGACGATGTGATTGACCGATCGCCGCCAAATACTCAAGCACATCGCTCCGCCAGCACGCCAGCAGCGGCCGCACGAGCGTCACGCTCGGCGACAGCACTCGCGAAGGCGGCATTCCGGCCAGCCCTCGCAATCCCGTGCCGCGAAGCAGCCGGTGCAGCACCGTTTCCACTTGGTCGTCGCGCGTGTGCGCAATCGCCACATATCGAGCCCCCGCCCCCTCCGCCATCCGCGTGAGCGCCCGATAGCGGCCCTCGCGGGCCGCCGCTTCCACGCCGTCGCCGTCGTCCGCCGCCTGTTGAACCGTTTCAACTCGCTCGACAACGAGCCTTAACTCCAGCCGCTCACACTCGTTTCGCAACCAAGCCTCATCAGCACGCGACTCCTCGCCACGAAGCTGATGATTCACATGCCCCACGAATAGCTCGCCTCCTCCGCCGATGTCCGCCTTAAGTTGAAGAAGCGCCCGCAGCAGCGCCATGCTGTCAGCGCCGCCCGAAACGCCGACGAGCACATGCACATCCCGCCACGCCGCTGGCGCCCACGCCGCAGTAAGGCAAGCGGGTAAATCGTTTGTCGTTGCACGCTGAGCAGCCATCAAACGCTCGAACCCCTCGCAGGCGCCGGCGACGCTGTCATGGCCGCGCCAACAATTTCCAAGTTTTCTTCCACTTTCTCTAAAGATATTGACTCAAACCGCACATGCCACTATCTAACCGCCCCGCGGACCGTCTTCGACGGCCTGCCGCCCCTCTTTTTGTCTTCTACTCTCGACCGGCATGGCCTTCAAATCACTCACCGCCGACGGTCGCGCTCCACTGCGAATTCTTTCGCAGGCCTGCTTCCTCCTCGCACTGGCCTGGGTATTCTGCTCGCCTGCAAGTTCGCTGGCGCAATCGCTCATGGTCGGGGCCGACGGCGCCGTCCACCTCGACGAAATGCAAGCGACCACCGCGAACGATCCCGTGGTCATTCAGCAAGAGCCGGAGCTCATCCAGCCGCCAAGCATCCAAACCGCCCCCATCGGCGCCATGTCGATGCAATCGGCCCTGAGCTGCCCCGCCCAAGCCTGCGACCCTTGCAGCGTGCCGTTCGTGCCGTGCGCCCCCTGCGTGGCGCTTGTCCAGCAACCGCTTCCCATCAAGTTCTCCGCCTTCGGCGAATACCTGTTCCTGCAGCCATCGGGCGTCGATGTGGTTCACGCCCAGCAACAAAACGGCATCGGCGGCGCCGGCACAGTCCCCTTTGGCGACCTCGGCATCACCGGCTTCCATTATGAATCCGGCATCCGCGTCGGCGGCGACATGGCGCTCAGCTGCAACACCAGCATCGCCGGCGCCTACACCTGGTTTGAAAGCGACGCCCGCAGCCGAGTCATTGCGCCGGTCATTCCCGGCGGCGGCGGCGCCGTCGGATCGCTCGTCCAACACCCCGGCGCCGGCCTCACCGCCTCCACCGGCCCGGTCGATGCCCGCAGCGAGGTGAACTTCCAGATCGGCGAAGGCCAGTATCGTTCGCGCCTGCTGCAAGGTCCACGCTACTGGGTGAACGGCGGGCTCGGCGGCAGGTACGCCCACCTCGACGAAGAATTCGGCCAGGTCGGCGTCTTCGGCGGCGCCCTCGGCGGACTGATCACCACGCAGTCGGACATCGACTTCAACGGCGGCGGCGTCCTGTTCGCCCTCGACGGCGGACGAACCATCGGCAACCGCGGCTTCTCCGTGTACGGCAAGAGCACGCTCTCGCCGCTCGTGGGCCGCTTTACCACCGATTACTCCTTACACAACGACACCACCGGCACGCAGCTCGCCCGCGTCCACTGGATCGACGACCGCTTCACGACGATCCTCGACTACGAAGTCGGTCTCGCCTGGACCGGCCCCCGCCGCCGCTGGCGCTTCGCCGCCGGCTACACCGCCAAATTCTGGTTCAACGCGGTGACGACCTCCACCTTCATCGACGCGGTGCAGACGAACAACTACACCAACATCGGCGACACGATCTCCTTCGACGGCCTCGTCGCCCACGTCGAACATCTCTGGTAGTCGTCGTTCTTCTCCGACTACCGTCAGCGCCGCCCAATCCGGCTGCACGGGGTCGGGAGTCTTTTGCGACTGGCGAGCCAGACTTCGAAAGAAGCTAC
>JAICUM010000105.1 GCA_025935855.1 Pirellulales bacterium
AATCAACTGCGCCTTCTGTAAAAGATTTCTAGCTAAGCTTATTGCCTGCGACGGAGTCAGGTAGCAATTGAAGTTCTCTCTGGTCTTCCAAAGTGCATTGCAGGACACTACTGGATTACCTTGTAGTCGATGCGGATTGTCCTTATTTCTGCTAAACTCTGCGACAAGCATTCGATATCTCCGAGCGAATTGGCCAAAAAAAAGGGACGCACCGGCGGTGCATCCCTGACGTTGCTTGCCAATCAATATACAGGTTCAATTCGCAGACGGCGCGGGCAGCACGTTTACGCGGCGGCCTTCCTGGTCGAATTGTACGCGGCCGTCCATCAGGGCGAACAACGTGTAGTCCTTGCCCTGGCCGACGCCTTTGCCGGCGCGAAACTTCGTGCCGAGCTGCCGCACGATGATGCTGCCGGCAGTGACGGCTTCGCCGCCAAACCGCTTCACGCCGCGGCGCTGGCCGTTCGAATCGCGCCCGTTGCGGCTGGAACCTTGACCCTTTTTATGTGCCATGACTGCACCTTGGATGCTGCGAATTAGCGGAGGGGCCATAACCCCGACCAAGCTTGGTCGGGGCTGCCTCGGAGAAAACAGCCAATGCCGTTTGATCGACTCTGCCGAGTCCCGGATTTTACCGGTAAACCCACTGGTAGGCAACGCCTTCGGGCGAGTCGTAGAGATAGCCGTATTTCGGGGCCGGGCCGTAGTGGATTTCGCGTTCCGTCTCGTTCACTTCGTCGCCCGGCCGCCAGAAATTGAGCTGCAGCGTCTTGTACGAGTATTTGCGGCCGGACCAGGGGGCGTCGCCCAGCTTGTAGCCGTTGGGCACGTCCGTCCACTTATAGCCGTTGCTCAGCCCGCGGATGAAGACTGAAAAGAAGTCGATTTGCGGGTCGATGTCCTCCCACATGGCCACGCCCCACACGCCCTGGACGATGCGGCCGGATTCGATCTTCAGATCCATCTGCGCGATGTCGGCGCTGTAGTGCAGCTCGCCGCGCGGCAGCTCGCGTTGACGGATGGGCTCCAAGGCGACTGGCACAAGCCGGTCGAGGTACGACTTGTCGACGCGCTTGCCGTTGAGTCGATCTTGACTCGACAGCACAAACTGTGGAATGAAGCGCAGCGACTCCGCGGGCTTCGGCTCGGTAACGAACGAGCCGTCCGGATTCACCTTCCCCGCCAGGCCGGCGCCGGTGTTTCGCACGCGGTACACCATGTACCAGACTCGCTTTCGTTGCAGCCGGCCCGTGGACTGCGGGACGTCCACCTCGATCATTCGCAGCGGCTTGAACGCGAGTTCCAGGCACCAGACGTCGTTGGTGAACACCGCGTCCTTGGCCATCTCGAAGAGCGTGCGCGTCTTCGACATGGAGGTCGGCGTCCACTGGAGCGCTTTGTTTTCACGAATCTCGGGGATGTCGTGGATGCTGATCGAATCGTCGCGATCGAGGGCCGGAGGAATGATTGTCAGCACGCCGGGGGCGAATTCATATGGACCGGGGGCGCCGACGGCCGTCGCGGCGACCGGAGTCGCACGCACGGGTGCGGCCGGCTGAGCGGCAGCGGGAGCGGGGTTCGCGGCCGGCTGCTGTGCGACGCTCGAGACCGCCAGCGCCATGACGGCGACAATGCCTAGAACCGAGCTGCAAACATAATTTTGCCGTGAGCTGCGCATGGGCGGCTGTTCCGAAAAGCCTGTGCGATCGTGCCCTGCGCACGGCGAAAACGATCCGGGCAGAGGGGTTGAAATGGGACAAATTCAGTATAAATGGCGGGGCGTTGGGCGGCAAACTTTGCGATGGTTTACCGCCGGGGCCGAGCGCTCAAATGATCCGCAGGAAATGGCCCGAAAAACGAGAATAATCGGCACAGGCGGCCGGTGCATCGGCCAAACAAAAAGGCCTCCCATGCCGCGGGGGTTGCGGCACGGGAGGCTTCGATGTGGTGGCGGCTTCTAGCCGCCATGTTTCGCCGGACTTATTTGCCTGATGGCGGCTGGAAGCCGCCACTAAGGGCGCATTAAGTCGTGGACTTGTCCGCGGATTTTTCGTCCTTCTCTTCCGATTCCGACGCTTTGCCGTGATCGTCGCCGTCAGGATGGCGCGGGCGATCAGCCCGTCCGTGATCGCGGTCATCGTCATCGCGCGGGGGCCGCGGGCGGCGGCGTTCGGGACCGCGCTCACCGTCTTCACGCGCACGCGGCGGACGGCGATCGGCGCCAGGACCCTCGGGAGGGCCGGGTCGTCGCCATTCGCGCGGTCCGCCTGGGCGTCCTGGTCCGCCCGCACCCGGAGGTCCCATCTCGCGCATCCGCGTTACAAGCCGCTCGAATTCTTTGCGGCTAAGCTGACCGTCGCCGTCTTCGTCGAACCGGTCGAACAGTCGCATGGCTGGCGGCGGGCCATCCGGCCGACGTCCATCGGGGCCGCCCTCAGGACCATGGCCGTCAGGACCGTGACCATCCCGGGCACGCCCTTCCGGGCCGCGGGGCGGCCGCGGGCCGCGAGGACGTTCGCCCTCGCCGCGCTCTCGCATGAATTCGCCGGCATGTTCGTGACGATACTCGCGTGCTTTGGCACGCTCCTCGTCGTTCAGCTTGCCGTCCTTGTCGGCGTCGAATTTCTCGAGCATCTTCTTCCGCATTTCCTCGAAAGAAGGTCGTTCCGGCCGCTCGCCCTTGTCTGTATCGGCGGCCTTTTCTTTTTCACTGTCCTTCGGAGCGGAGTCTTTCTTGTCCGCTTCCTGGCCCCACGCCACGCCGGCGAGCATTGCCGACAGGAATAACGCACTTAATGGTCTCAAATAGCGCATAGCTTCCTCGTCTGAAAAGTTGAGTGGCCTCTTCCATTGCCGCATCGGCTGCTTTACGGCGCCGTGCCACAGCCAATGCGGCTGGGTTCTAAGCCATTCAACCGCCCGAGTGGGAGGAGGTTTCGGCGGAACTACGGAGTTTTTAACTGAAGGCATTGCCCAAAGTAGGTCCCGCTTGCCGAGCGGGACCTCGGCCGCTTGAAACGCCCGAAATTTTCAGGAAGGTCCCTTCCGGCAGAAGGGACCTACTGGTTTTTGAGCAACGCCGACTGCAGGCGCCAGTGAATCGTCGTTGGCTGGCCGGCAGCCTGCAACTCCGCGGAATCACTGTACTTCATCCCTGGCAGGACAAGGCCGGCGGCTTTGATGTCGATTGCGTCTTGATCGAATCGAAATGGCTGCGCAACGGCAGCTCCCAAGTCTTTCTCGGCAGTCGATTCGAGTCGCATTTCGACGGGCGTTCCTTGACCGGCCGTCGCTGCATGCGCGTCCGTTCGGGAATCGCCTTCACGATTCGGGCAAATGCAACAGAACCACAAGCTGACCTCGTCGAACGTCCACAGCCATTGGAGCGCCTCGTCCGCAAGCGCTCGGCTCCGCAGGACTGGATCGACAGCCTGCCAGGCGTGAAGCCAGGCGTCGCGATGGCGTTCCATCTCGTCTCGCCACTGCACTGCCGATTGTTCGTGCTGCGCCGAGTCGCTCTTATTCAGCAAGCGTAGGAAGTGACCGGCGACCATCCAAGCGGCCAGCGGACCAAATGCTTCGGCGGTCGCGATGGAGCGTGACCAGATGGCGATCGACTCGGCGTGATCAAGCTCCATGAAGGAAAGCGGTCGGCCGAGCTTGGGATCAAGCCGCGGAGCACGCTCCCACTGGCCCCAGCCGTCGTCGTGGCAGCGGATGGCGGCGAGCACTTCAGAGCGTACTGCCGCAAGTGGATTTACCTTTCCTGGAGCACTTGCACACGCCTCACTGCTAAACGGACCGCGGCAACGTTCCGCAAGCTCAGCGCTGATGTGGGCGTGATCGACTTGCGCGATCAGCATCCACCCCGCGGAGCCGTCAGGCAGTCGCACGTCGCGGCGTATCATTCAAGGCTCGCCACCAGTAGAAGAATTCGAGACTACACCGCGGCGTAGTAGCTCGCGAACTTGCTGATCGACACCGGCTTGATCTTCGGCGCCTGGCCGGCCTGGCCGAAGGCCACCATGCGGTCGATGCACACCTTCTTCATCATCTCGCGGGCCGGCTTCAGATAGTCGCGCGGATCGAACTTCTCGGGCGATTCGGCGAATACTTTGCGAATGGCCGCGGTGATCGCCAGGCGATTGTCCGTATCGACGTTGACCTTCCGCACTCCCGATTTGATGCCGCGTTGAATCTCCTCGACCGGGACGCCCCAGGTTTGATTCAGCTTGCCGCCGTACTTGTTGATCATGTCCTGCAGCTCCTGCGGGACGCTGCTGGACCCGTGCATGACCAAGTGGCAGTTGGGCAGCCGGCGATGGATTTCCTCGATGCGGTCCATGGCGAGTACCTCGCCGGTTGGCTTGCGGGTGAATTTGTAGGCGCCGTGGCTGGTACCGATCGCGACGGCCAACGCATCGACGCCGGTTTCGGCAACAAAGCGCTCCGCTTCATCCGGGTCGGTGAGCAACTGATCGTGCGAAAGCGTGCCGGTGGCGCCGTGGCCGTCCTCCTGCTCGCCGCCGCCGTGCTCCAACGAACCCAGGCAGCCGAGCTCGCCTTCGACGGAGGCGCCGACGGCATGGGCCATTTCGCTCACCTCGCGCGTGACGCGGACGTTGTAATCGAAGTCCGCCGGCGTCTTGCCGTCGTCCTTCAGCGAGCCGTCCATCATCACGCTGGTGAAGCCGTTTTCGATGGCACTCTTGCACGTGGCCGGGCTGTTGCCGTGGTCCTGATGCATGACGATCGGGATTTGCGGATAGAGTTCCGAGGCGGCGAGCATCAGGTGCCGCAGATAGTTGTCCTGCGTGTAGGCGCGCGCCCCCCGGCTGGCCTGAACGATCACCGGCGCCTCGGTCTCGCGGGCGGCCTCCATGATCGCCTGAATCTGCTCCATGTTGTTCACATTGAAGGCGGCCAGGCCGTAGTCATTCTCGGCGGCGTGATCCAACAAGAGTCGCATAGGCACCAGAGGCATGACGTTCTCCTTCTCGAAGCGTGAACTCGGCCGCGGGCCGCGGAAAGCGCTTTAGTTTAGCAAAATCGAGCGCCGGCCAAGAGGGGCGGCGGCTCGCCGGATGAATGCGGCGAACAAACAACGCCGCAGCGCCAACGCGCGCCAATCCCTCACTTTTTCGCAAGGATTTCCGTTGGCGGCACTTCTAGAAGCCGCACGACGACGAGCTTCCGCTCGTCCTTACCCGCGTGGCTGGCCGCGTGCATCACGCCGCCGAGGCTGGACTTGGCGTCCACCAGCGAGCCGAGCACCAGTAGCTCGCCCGGCGCCAGATCGGAATTAATCGCCAGGCGTTCGAAGATCTCGCGATCCTGGGCCAGGTTCTTCAGCATGATTCCCTGCTCGCCGCCGGCGTATCGCATCCGCATTTCGCCGTGATCCAGCTCGGGCGTCAGCCGGACGTGAACCCGCTGACCGGCAATCGCCTCGGCCTGCAGGCTGTAAACGCCATGCACATTCTGAAATGTTTTGCCGCCGATATAGCCATTCTCGCTGAGGAGCACCTCGGCCTCGTCACGCGGCTCGGAAACCTGGATGGGCTTCTGATCGCCGCGGTGGACTTGGACGACGCGGCGGGTGACCCGCGGCGAGGCGGATTCGGCGGTGATCAGCCGGCCGTCCGTTTCGGCGGGCGCCTCGCTCTCAAGCGATAACAGCTTGGAAAGTTCCTCCGGCGGCGGCGAGCCGACGATGCCGGCGCGCAGGCCGTTCGCCACCAACTGGCGTCGCAGCTCCGCGTCGAACGTCTGCTCGTCGATCTGGCGCCAAAGTTTTTCCGCCTGCGGATCCTGCTCGGCGGGAATCCGAGCGAGGAAGATTTCGAGCGTGACACTGTCGGGCGACGTCGAGGCCGGTTGCATCAGGCGCTCAAGCGCCGTCTCGGACGGGCCAATAAAAGATTGGCAACCCGCAATGAGCGCGAGCGCGCCCAGCAAGCTCGCAAGGCCGAATCGCGGATTGTGTGAAATCAATTCCATGCGAGCAGCGCGCGAGATAGTAACCGTCGGACGGCGCGCGATGACGGCAGCCGATCGAGTCGCTCTGGGAGAAGCTGGCGAAGATTAGGAAACGGGCGAACTGGCGTCAATCGACGGATGGCCAATGCCAGCACTGCCGTCATGCTCTCGCGGTGCAAGCGTGTCTGGCCAACCCGTAGCGGCAGTTTTTAACCGCCGCGTGAATTGCGTGAAGCCAAGACTCTACGGCCGTTAAAAACCGCCGCTACGCGAATTGTGAACGTGCTCACACCGGCACGATCTTCGGCGCCGGCCAGCGAGTCGCTCGCAGCGGCCCAACTTCCGCGATCAGCTCTTCAAACGAGTGCTGCAGGAACTCATACAGGTGGTGCGGCGGATCGGCGGCCAGCCAGTCCCGCGTAAGCCGGTCCATCTCGTCGTCGTAGGCCTTTTTGGAATGCCCGTGGGCGTAACAGCGTCCCGCGTGCCGCCGCAGATCGCCGTCGAATCGCGGGCCGATGTGCCACAGTTCGTGGACGATCGTCGAAAGCTTTTCTTCCAGCGGCAGGTCGAGAAACCGCGGGATGTAGAAGTTCAGCAAGTAAAGGAACTCCCGGCCGTCGGAATCGAGAATGGGTTCGATGCGCCGGCGGCGGCCGCGAACGTTTTGGAATTCCTCGCCCCCGGCAAACCGCAGCGGCGTGAGCGTGGCGAAGACGCCGTGAGCGGAGCCGTTGCGCGTGCGGCAGGCCCCAATCGCCACACGGTCCACATCGACGTGCGACAGCGGCGGCAAGCGCCGTGCGATGTCCGCACAAATGGCCCGCATGGCGCCGGTGAAGTCGAATCCCTTCGGCGCGCGCGGCATAAGCAGCCGACTCCTAGGCGCCGGCTCCGACAGGTTCCGGCTTGGAATCCTCGAACGCCGGCTTCTGGCTGCGCTGAATCACGCGATCGCGGACGCCGACGAATTCCAGGATGGCCTGCTCGCCGGCGTCGCCGAGCCGCGGCTTCGGCAGGCGGACGATGCGCGTGTAGCCGCCCGGCCGATCGGCAAATCGATCAGCCACTTCGTCGAACAGCGCCCGCACGGCGGCTTTGTCGCCCAGAAGCTGCACGCAACGGCGGCGTCCTGCGACGGCGGGGGCGATTGCCGCGTTCCACTTCGTCCAGCGGTCGCTCTGCCGCCAGGCCTTCCACTGTTCGGTGTTGCGCTCGGCGTTTGTGCCATGCTCGCGGGCGGCCTCTTCGGCGGCCAGCGACTTCTTGGCGATCGTGATGCACTTCTCCACCAGCGGCCGAACTTCCTTGGCCTTGGGAACGGTGGTGATGATGCGGCCCTTCACCTTCGGCGGATTCGGATCGAACTCCGCGTCGCGCTCCGTGAGAAACAGCGCACTGGCCAAGCTGCGCAACAGGGCCCGCTGATGCTTCGGCGCCCGACCAAACTTCCGACCCGCTCGACGATGACGCATGACTACACCTAAACTCTCGGCAAGCCGATCAAGAAAAAAGGGGTAAGCCGCCGCGAATCTCGCTAATCAACGCGAATCAAGAATTAACTCTTTCCGATTCGCGCGTATTCGTGTGATTAGCGGCAAAACTTTCTTCTTTCAGGGATTGCCGTACTCGATTTTTGTTTAATTCGCCGTTAATAACTTGCCGCAGCAGCGCCTGGGACCCGCATGCCCAAATGAAGGCCCAAGTCGCGGAGCTTTTGCTGCACTTCGGCGAGCGTGGTTTCGCCGAAGTTGCGAACGTCTAGCAACTGGTCTTCGCTCTTGGTGACCAGATCGCGCACGGTCAAGATGTTTTCCGACTCGAGGCAATTGCTCGCCCGCACTGACAGATTCAAGTCGGCGAGCGGCATGCTGAGCTTCGACTCTAGCTGGGCGTCGCCCATTGGTTGGCCGCCGCGAGACGCGGCATGCACCTGCGGGCCGAGGCTGGCGTACTGCACGAACGGCGTCAGGTGTTTCCGCAGAATCTTCGCCGCTTCGACAATCGCCATCTCCGGACCGAGCGATCCATCCGTCCAAAGTTCCAGCGTGAGCTTGTCGTAGTTCGTCTTCTGGCCGACGCGAGTTTCCTCGACGTCGTAGCGCACGCGCGTCACCGGGCTGAACACCGCGTCGATCGGAATGATGCCGATCTCTTGAATTTTCTCGCCGTGCTCGGTGGCGGAGACGTAGCCGCGGCCATTCTCGACGACCATTTCGACGACGAAGGGCACATCCTTCGTCAGCGTCGCAATTAACAGGTCCTTATTGATGATGTCCACCGATTCGTCGGTTTCGATATCCGACGCGCGCACTTCGCCGGCGGTGCGCCGCTCGACGCGGATGACCTTCGTCGAATCGCTGTGGTTCTTCACCACAAGTGACTTGATGTTGAGCACGATGTCGGTGACGTCCTCCATCACGCCTTCGATCGTCGTGAACTCGTGCTGAGCGTTGTGAACCTTGATCTGCGTGATCGCGCTGCCTTCAAGGCTCGACAGCAAAATCCGCCGCAAGCCATTCCCGACCGTCGTGCCGAAGCCGCGCTCAAACGGCTCGGCAATGAACTTGCCGTAGGTGCGGCTGAGCGACGCGGCATCGCAAATCACCTGACTGGGCAGCTCAAGTCCACGCCAACGAATATGCATGATTCTTCTCCACCAACCTCATTTATCTGCGACGCCAAGGGGCGATCAAAGTCATTCAAGCCGCGGCCCGGCGAGCCGCGGGGACGGCCGCTATCGCGAGCACAATTCCACGATCAACTGCGTCTGCACGGGAATCGACACGTCGTCGGCACTCGGCAACCGGCCGACGATCCCTTCGGGGATTTCTGTATTGGTCACTGACAAAAAATCGGGGGCCTGGCGCGGGCTCTCCGCCAGGTGGGCCTTGGCCAGATCAAGGCTCTTTGAGCGATTCTTCACGCGAATCACATCGCCGGTGCGGACCAAGTAGCTCGGCACGTTCACGCGCTTGCCGTTGACGGTCACGTGGCCGTGGCAGATCAACTGTCGGGCCGCGGCGCGGCTGAGGCCGAAGCCCAGCCGATGGACGATGTTGTCCAGCCGCCGCTCCAGCAGGCTCATGAGCACGTCGCCGGTGTTGCCCTTGGAGTGCTCGGCCTTTTCGAAGTAGCGGCGGAACTGCCGCTCCAGCACGCCGTAGTAGTGCTTCACCTTCTGCTTCTCGCGGAGATGAACGCCGTAATCGGTCAGCTTGCCGCGGCGCGATTGCTGCTGGCCCGGCGGCGAGTCGCGCCGCTCGATGCCGCACTTCGGCGTATCGCACCGCGTGCCCTTGAGAAACAGCTTCATCCCCGCCCGGCGGCAAAGACGACAAACAGGTCCATTATAACGTGCCATGAATCGTAACTGCGATCAGTACTCTGAATGTTGCGTTGTATTTCGACGAACCGGCAGGCGACAGGCCACCGGAGTATTTCACTAGACGCGACGCTTCTTGCGGGGACGGCAACCATTGTGCGGCAGCGGCGTGACGTCTTCGATGGACTTCACCTTCAGCCCCGCGGCTTCCAGGGCCGTGATCGCGCTTTCGCGACCGCTGCCCGGGCCCTTGACCCGCACTTCGACGTCCTTCATGCCGTACTTGCGGGCCTTTTCGGCGGCCTGCTGGGCGGCCATCTGACCGGCGAACGGAGTGCTCTTGCGGCTTCCCTTGAAGCCGCTGGTGCCGGCGCTGGACCAGCAGAGCGTGTCGCCCTTGGTGTCGGTAATGGTTACTGTCGTGTTGTTGAACGTTGCGGTGATGTAGGCGATGCCCACGGTCACGTTGCGCCGCACCTTCTTCGGCTTGGAAGCGGCGGCGGCTTTCTTTTCTTTGCCCACTTAATGACTCCGACTGGAACGCGCTCCCCTGGCGGGTCGCGGCTAAACGGTGAATGCTTGAGGGTTCAATTGAACGACTAACGCAGGTCCTTCACGCCCTTCTTGCCGGCGACTGTCTTCTTGGGGCCCTTGCGAGTGCGGGCGTTGGTCTTGGTGCGCTGGCCGCGAACCGGCAGGCCGCGGCGATGGCGAATGCCGCGATAGCAAGCGATATCGCGGAGCCGCGAAATGTTCTGACTCACCTGGCGGCGAAGCTGACCCTCGACCGTGTAGTCTTTGTCCAACAGCGCGGCCAAGCGAGCGACCTCGTCTTCGCCCAGGTCGCGGGCGCGACCCTGCGGATCGACGCCCGCCTTGTGGCACAGCTCGCGGGCGATCTTCGGACCCACGCCATACAGGTACGTGAGCGAAATCACCGTTTGGCGATCTGCCGGAATATCGACGCCTAACAAACGGGGCATTCTGAAAACTCCACTATCAGCTTCCGCGACCACCGGTCGCGGCTTTATGGCAGAAACTGCGGCGAGCTAACCTTGCCGCTGCTTATGGCGCGGATTGCTGCACACCACGCGCACAACGCCGCGTCGGCGGACGACCTTGCACTTGTCGCAAATCCGTTTAACGCTGGCCTTTACCTTCATCACACGCACCCTTCTCGCACCGCTTCCGCTTCAGGGAAACGGTGTACTATATCCGGTTGACAGCCGCTTCTTCAAGGCCTGGAAACGACCTAAGCGGCCCAATTTCCGTTGATTTATTTGGCGGCGGAGCTAAATGAAGGTGGCCATGCCCAGCTAAGACATGGCTCTGTCGTTCACACCGCCAGCATCTCCTGCTCGGCCGGCGTGGGGGCCACCGTCAGCAGCGTGGGCCCATCCATCGTGATCGCCACCGTATGCTCGAAATGCGCGCTCGGCTTGCCATCGGCCGTGATCTGCGTCCAGTGATCGGAGAGCATCTTCACCCGCTTGGTGCCCATGTTCACCATCGGTTCTACGGCGATCACTAGCCCGGGTTCGATCCGAAAATCGCCGCTGCCCCGCAGGCTCCGGCTGGGAAAGTTCGGCACCTGTGGATCCTCGTGCATGTCGCGTCCGATGCCGTGCCCCACGAAGCACTCGACCGTCGAGTAGCCGTGGTCGCGGATGAAATTGGCCATTTCGCGTGATATGGCGCTCCAATAGCTTTTGCTGTTCATCAACTCGATCGCCAGTTTCAGCACCTCCTGCGTGGCATCCAACAGCCGCTGCACCTGGGGACTGATCTGTCCCACGGAATACGTGTACGCCGCGTCGCCGCACCAGCCGTTCAGCCGGCAGCCGGTGTCCAGACTCAGGATGTCGCCTTCCTTCAGCGGGCGGTCGTTCGGAATGCCGTGCACCACCGCCTCGTTTAC
>JAICUM010000211.1 GCA_025935855.1 Pirellulales bacterium
AAATCGCCAGTCGCAAAAGACTCCCGACCCCGTTTGCCTTTCGGAGGTTTTGGAGAGGCGCCGGATGGGGGACTCCGGTATGATGTCGTTGGCCTTGGTCGCCACTTTTTGGGAACGGAATTCGTCGGTCGATTTAGCCATGCTCCAGGTCGAAACGTCGCCCGCCGTTCTCGGCGCCAAGCCGCATGGCCTGCGCGGCGAACTTTCGGCGCTGAAGATTGATCGGGGCCGAAAGCGGCGCACGTCGGTGCTCGCGATTGTCGTTTGGCTTTTAGTGGGCGGCGGCGTGTTGTCGGCCGCGGCGGGGGTCGGGTATTGGGCGCTGAAGGACCGGTTGTTTCCGCTGCCGGTGGTCAAGGCGGAGTCTGTTCGGGTGATGACGCTTGGTCAGGCTCAGACGAAGCTGACGGCGACGGGATACCTTGAATCTCGGTTCCAGGCGGCGGTGGGCGCCAAGGTGCCGGGGCGGATCGCGAATATCCCGGTTGAAGAGGGGAGCAAGGTTAAGAAGGGCGACGTTCTGGCGGAGCTGGAGCACGCGGATCTCGATGCGATGCTCGCCTCGCGGAAGGTGGCGGTGGAGGTTGCGAAGGCGCAATTGTCCGAGGCTCAATTCAACGCGAAGCAAGCGGAGCTCGACTTGGGGCGCGAGCACGAGGTGTTCAGCCGGAATGCGGGGACGAAAGCGGCGCTGGATCGGGCTCAGACTAATTATGAGGCGGCCGGGGCGGTTTACCGAGCGCGCGAGGCGGCGGTTCAAGCGGCCAATAGCTCGGTTGAAGAGGCGCAGCAGGCCGTCAACAACATGTTTATCTACGCGCCGTTCGACGGCACGGTGCTGACGAAGGATGCCGAGAAGGGCGAGTCGATCATGCCCGGCGGCATGGGCGCCAGCTCAGGGCGTGGGTCGGTGATCACGCTCGCCAACTTGGAGCAGTTGGAAGTTGATACGGACGTGAAGGAGGACTATCTGGGTCAGCTTCACAAGGGGCAGCCGACGCAGGTGGCCGTGGACGCGGTGCCGGATCGCCGGTACGAGGGGCGGCTGCGTGAAATCATCCGGATGGGCGACCGCACGCGGGGCATTGTGAAGGTAAAGGTGTCGATTCTCGATCCGGACGAGCGGCTGTTTCCGGATCTTTCGGCGACGGTGAATTTTCTGCCCGACTCGCCGGGCGACAGCGGGAAGCAATCGCTAGAAAAGGGCGTCTTCGCGCCGGTGGCCGCGATTCAGGGCACGGGCGATTCGCAATCCGTGTGGGTGCTCGAGGCAGAGCACGTTCGCAAGGCGGCGGTCAAAACGGAAGGCGAGCCGCATGACGGGTTGGTTGCCATTGCGAGCGGCCTGTCGGGCGGTGAGCGATTGGTTGTCAGCCCGCCGGCGGATTTGAAGGATGGCGAGCAGGTTAAAACCGCGGAATAAATCGCGGAAGACCGAGTCCGCAGATCGCGCAGATGTTCGCAGATATCAATATCTTGTGATAGGGATTCTTGTCCCTTGCAGAGTCCAGCCTACTTGTAAAACATCTGCGTTGATCTGCGACATCTGCGGATGATAATGGAGCCAAAATTGGATCAACAAAGCGACGCCGTCGTTCAGCTGGTGAATGTCAGCAAGGAGTTCACGCGGGATAAGATTCACATTCCCGTGCTGACGAATACGACGCTGCACATTCCGCGGGGCGACTTTGTGGCCGTGATGGGGCCGTCGGGTTCGGGCAAATCGACGCTGCTGAATCTGTGCGCCGGGCTGGACCGGCCGACGACGGGGCAGGTGATCGTCAACGGGCAGGATTTGAACGAGCTGTCGGAGGCCCGGCTGTCGAAATGGCGCAGCGAGAATCTGGGATTCATCTTTCAGATGTACAACCTGATGCCGGTGCTCACGGCGCTGGAGAACGTGGAGCTGCCGCTGATGCTGACGCCGCTGTCGCGTGCCGAGCGGCGGCAACATGCGGAGGCGTCGCTAAAGATTGTGGGGCTGGAGGATCGGTCGGACCACTATCCGCGGCAGCTTTCCGGCGGGCAGGAACAACGCGTGGCGATTGCCCGGGCGCTGGCGAATGATCCGGTGCTGCTGCTGGCCGATGAGCCCACCGGCAACCTGGACGCCCGCAGTGCGGAAGAAATCCTTGAACTGCTGCAGTCGCTGAACGAGCAGTTCGGCACGACGATCATCATGGTCACGCACGATCCGAAGGCGGCACGGCGGGCCAAGCGGCTGTTGCACCTGGAGAAAGGGACGTTCGTCCACGCCGACATCGAGGCGTTGGAGGCCGTTCGATGAAGTATTTGCCGCTGATTTTCCGCAACGTGATGCGGAACAAGATCCGCACGCTCTTTACCGGGGCGTCAATCGCGGTGAGTTTGTTTCTGGTGGTGACGCTCCATTCGCTGCTTGCCTCGCAGGATGAAATCATGGAGCGCACGAAAGTCCACGACCGCGTGGCCGTGCTGCACGAAGCGGGGCTGGCGGGCCGGATCCCGATCGCATACGTGGACCGCATCCGGAAAGTTCCGGGCGTGGTGTGCGCGACGCCGATGTCGTGGTTCGGCGGCAACTATCGGGAGGAGAAGGTTCAGTTCCCGCAGTTTGCGACGGATCCGAAGGAGATCTTCAACGTTTACGAGGAGTACACGATTCCCGCGGATCAGCTCAAAGCATGGCAGGCGGACAAGTCGGGATGCGTTGTCGGTTCGGTGATCGCCCGGAACAAGGGCTGGAACGTCGGCGATAAGATTGCGTTGCAAGGGAACATTTACCCGGTGAACGTGGAGTTCGTCGTGCGCGGCATTTACGACGGGCCGTCCACGGCGAACAAGGAATGGCTGCTGTTCAACTTCGAATATCTGGATGACAAGCTGAAGAAGGAGAATCACGAAGCGCGGGCCGGCAACGCCGGGATCATCATGCTGCGTGCGGCGAGCGCTGACGCGATTCCGGCGGTGATGCAGACAATTGAAAACTCGTTCGCGAGCTCGGACGCGCCGGTGAAGCCCATGACGGAGCAGCAGTTCGCGCAATCGTTCACCGAGATGATGGGGAACGTGCGCGGGTTCATCCGCTACACGTCGATGGCGGTGGTGGCGGCTTTGCTGTGCGTGGCCGCGAACACGATGGCCATGTCGCTACGTGAACGCACGCGCGAGATCGCCCTGCTCAAGGCGATTGGATTTTCGCAATCGACGGTGCTAGGGCTATTCCTGTCGGAGGCCGTGCTGATCGGACTACTGGGCGGCGTCTTGGGCGCCTTGGGCGGCAAACTGCTGTTCGCGTCGGTGGACCTGAGCAAGGTCGCGCCGGGGCTGGGGCTGTTCTTCATTCCGTGGAAGACGGCGCTGGGGGGATTGGCGCTGTCGGCGGCGATTGGCTTTTTCAGCGGCGTTGTTCCTTCGTGGCGGGCGGCGCGGATGTCGGTGGTCAGCGGCTTGAGGAAAGTTGTTTAAGTCGACTGTTCCGGCCAGAATGGCCGGGCTATATAGCCGAGCCATCCCGGCTCGCCGACAAATCTTTACTGCATCCTACCGCGACGGATTGCTCGCGGTTCATCAATCACCTTCACGCAAACTCGCCGCTGTGGTTCCGATCAAATACAACATTCGCAGCGTCTTTGCCCGGAAGGTCGGCTCGCTGATGACCATTTTTGGCGTCGGCATGGTCGTGTGGGCGAGCATCTTCGCCTTCGGGCTTTCGGCGGGGCTGGACAAGACGCTGAAAGTGGCGGCCGATCCGCTCGACGTGATTGTGATGCGGAAGGGTTCGACGTCGGAATCGGTGAGCGCGGTTTCCGACGAAGTCGCGAATATCGTGAAGGAGCTTCCGGGAATCGCCACGGATCGCGAAGGCCGGAAGCTGGCGGCCTCGGAGCTGGTGATCTTTGGCTATCTGCCGCGGCGGGGCAAGACGACGAAGGTGAACGTCACGGTTCGCGGCGTGGTGCCGGTCTCGCGAGATTTGCGGGAGAGTCTGCACATTGTCGAAGGCCGCGATTTCAAGCCGGGGCTGCGCGAGGCCATCGTGAGCCGGACGATGTCCGAGCGGTTCGAGGGCTTAGGGCTGGGCGATGAGTTCGTGTTGCGGGGCGGCTCGTTCCGGGTGGTGGGGATTTTCGAGGCCGGCGGCGGCGCAGTCGAATCGGAGATCTGGACCGATCAGACGGTGCTCGCGCAGCTTGTCGATCGCACCGGCGCGATGTCGAGCATGCAACTACGCGCCGCGAGCAAGACCGATCAGGAGAAGCTGATCGAGCGGATCAAGAACGACGAGCAGATCGACCTCAACGCGCTGACTGAAGAGCAGTATTTCAAGGAGCAGGCGGACCAGAGCAGCCTCATGAAAATCGTCGGCGGGATGATTGCGTTCTTCCTGACGATTGGGGCGATGTTCTCGGTGGCCAACACGATGTATGGGACCATTGCGTCGCGCGCGCGAGAGATTGGGACGCTGCGTGCGCTGGGATTTGGCCGCACGAGCGTGTTGAGCGCGTTTCTGTTGGAGTCGCTTGTTCTGTGCCTGCTGGGGGCGGTGCTTGGCTGCTTGGGGGCGCTAGCGCTGGGCGACCTTCGCACCGGGACGATGAACGCGGCGACGTTTTCGGAGATTGTATTTGCGTTCGACTTTGGGCCGAAGATTCTGCTGAAGGGCGCCATGCTGGCGATTCTGATGGGGTTGATTGGCGGGTTCATGCCGGCGCTGCGCGCGGTGCGGATGAAGGTGGTGGATTCGCTGCGGGAGGTCTGATCACTGCGTGTCAATGAGCTGCAGGTCGTCCACGCTGCAGGTGAGTTTTGGCTTCATTGGATCGCTTAGATCCATCTGATCCCAGCGGACGCGATAGCCGCCGTCCTTGCGGCGGAGGCGGAAGAAGCGGAGCACGGAGCGGCCGAGCGGATGGCCGGCGAGGCGCTCCAAGAGGACGAAGGAGCCGATCAGGTATTCCGAGACGTGCCAGGCTCCGCGAGACTCCTCGGCTTTGATTTCCTCGATCCGGCCGATGACGCGGCCGTTGAGGGCGCGGACGCGGCGATTTAGCAGCAGGTCGGCGTAGACTTCGCGGGCCATGGATTACGCTCCTGGAATCCGCGTGATGACGTGATCGCGGAGCCAGCGCTCCAGGGCGCCGCCGGGAGTGTCCTTCGAGTCGATGGCGACGATCACTTCGTTCCGTTGGAGCTTGACCTTGTCAAACGGCACGCGGACGGCGGCTTCGTGATTTCCGGACGCCTTGCGGATCAGCCAGCGCACGCACGCGGCCAGCCAGCTTGGGAAGCGACGCGATTGAACGCTTAGGCCGATGTCGATGAACGCCACGCGCGGTGGGCGGCCTTCTTCGAGTTCCAGGACGATGCCGTCCGCGCGGCCAGCTTTTTTGCCGTGGCGATCCACGACAAGCTTGTCCAAACATTCGCGTGCCAGGTCCACTTCAGCCTCCGCCGATGAATTCAAGCGGGATGGAAACGATCGCGAGCACGCATGCCAGGCAGGTGATGACTAGCACAACGCCGTTGCTGAGCCAGCCGTTGGCATGCTCGCCGACGTAGTGTTCGTCGTTCATGAGGAACAGAAACGGCACGACGGCCACGGGCAGCGTGGCCGCCGTTAGTACCATGGTAAAGACGGTCAGCTTGAGCGGGTCGACGCCGACGGCGATGATCAGCGTGGCCACGGCGATGGCAGCGACGTAGGTGAAGCTGAACCGGGCCTCGTCCCGGGGGCGGTGGTTTTCGCCCCAGTTCCAGCCGAAGACCTGGGCGACCAGGTAGGCCAGCTCCAAGGCAATCTCAAGTGAGGCTCCCAGGCACGAAATGAACAGAGACGCGGCCAACAGCCACACGCCGGTGGAACCGAAGGCGTCGTTCAGCAGGGTCACGAATTCCTTGTAATCTTCGCCCTTGATGCCGCGGGGCAAGAACGTGAGCGCCGCCACGAGGAGCACGGCCATGGAGATGAGCGAGCCGAAGCTCATGCCGATCGTGGCGATGATGCGGTTGGCGCCGAGATAGGTTTTGTCCCATTTGTCCTCGATGGCTCCCGACGAGTAGAAGAACATCAAATAGGGGGAGATCGAGGCGCCCAGCACGCTCACGGCGATGAACCAGTAGCGGGCGTGATCGCTTTTAGGCAATGAGGGCAACAGGCCCGAGGCGGCGTGGCGCCACTCAGGGTGAAGCTTCCAGGCGCCGACGATGAAACAGAGGGTGACCAGTCCCAGCAGCGAGACGCCTTGCTCGATGATACCGAAGGTTCCCTTCCAAATGATAAGCCACGTTAGCAAGCCGACGGGCACGGCCCACCAGGCGTGGTGCATGCCGGTGGCGAACTCCAGGGCGATGCAGACGCCGCCGATTTCCGCGGCGAGCACGAGCAGCATCACGCTGCCGAGCACGGCTAACAAGAGTACGGAGTAGTTCAGACCGAAGCGCTCGCGGATGGCATCGACGATGGTGTGATGGCTGACGGCCGCCAATCGGCCCGCTTGCTCGACCAGAAAGGTGAGGCACAGCCCGCCGAGGAGCACGGTCCACAAGAGTTGGTAGCCAAACAGCGCGCCGGCTTGAATGGCGGTGGCGATGGAGCCGATTTCGAGAAAGCCGCCGACGCTGGTCACGATGCCGAGCGTGATCTCGAGGGCTTTTTTCATCGACGCTGCAGCGAATGAGCCAATGAGGATAATCGGCTCCGGAATGAGCAGCTTTTGTGCCGAGTGGTTTCGTGCGTTGCCAGGCAGGTTTCCGTGGAACTAAACTGGCGTTTTCCGTGGGCTTCCGCCTTCCTCCAAAACATGTGGATCAAAACATGGCCAATAATCCGCGGTTTCATCAGTTGGTCGCCGACGCGAAAACGCACATTCGGGAAACGACGCCGCAGGAAGCCCAGCAGCGGCCGGCGAACTCGCTGTTCATCGACGTGCGTGAGGGCGAGGATTATCGCCAGGAGCACGCTGAGGGGGCGGTACACCTGAGCCGCGGCATTCTGGAGTGGAAGATTGAAGAAGTGGCGCCTGATTTGAGCACGCCAATCATTTGCTATTGCGGCGGCGGCAGCCGATCGGCGCTGGCGGCGGAGAGCCTGCAGAAGATGGGGTATACGAACGTGGAGTCGATGGCGGGCGGATTCAAGGCTTGGCGCGAGCAGGGGCTGCCGACGAGTTCGTGAGTGGTCGGAGTCGGGAACTTGAGATCTGTGATTTGAGATTTCAGATACGAAATTTTGACATTTGAAATCTCAGATTTGGAATTTTGGAATTAATTGAAATGAGAATGCCGGTTGTTGCCTGTTTTGTGTTGTCCGCGTCGTTGGCGATGGCCGCGGATCCTATGGCGGAGCTGCGCACCGGTCGGGCGGGGCATGCGTTTGATCATCTCGGCGGCATTGGCGAGCAGGCGGAAGCGGCGGCCGGCAGCGGCGCGACGATCATTTACGCCACGGGCCTCGGCGAAGTTGGCTTCAGCGGGCTGCCGGCCGCGGGTGAACTGGAGAAGGTTCGTAGCGACGCGGCGGCGTACAATCGCCGTGCGAAGCAGCTTGGCATCAAGCTGTCGATTGGCTATTTGTGCGCGACGTCGATTGTGAAGCTGGAAAAATTCGACGCTCATTTTCCGGCGGAACTCAAAGCCCAACTGAAAACGCCGCCGGCGGACTGGCTCGAACAAGATCGCCAGGGCAAACCGCTCGCTTCTTGGTATGGCGGCGATTATCGGCCGGCGTGCATGAACAATCCGGATTGGCGGACCTACGAGTCGTACATGGTTCGCCAGCAGTTGGAGACGGGGCACGACGGCATCTTTTTCGACAATCCCACGGTTCACCCGCAGGGCTGCTATTGTCCGCATTGCATGCAGAAGTTCGCGGCGTTTTTAGAGGAAAACGGCGTGACGGTTGGGACTGAAACTGGCAATTCGGCGGACGTGGAAGCGATTCGCAAGCTGGCGGACGCTCATCCGAAGGAGTTCCAGCGATTTCGGGCGACGATCGCCAG
>JAICUM010000708.1 GCA_025935855.1 Pirellulales bacterium
CGCCGGCATTCCGCACTGCTTCAATGGCTTCGCGGGACGAGAGGCCGGTGGTCACCACGTCCTCGACCATGAGCACTTTCGTCCCCGGCGGAAGGTCGAATCCACGGCGCAGCTCGAAGGTGCCCTGCGGCCGCTCCACGAACATCGCCGCCTTGCACAGCGCCCGGCCCATTTCATGTCCAATGATGACGCCGCCCATCGCTGGCGAGACAACCGCCTCGATCTCGCCGCGCAAGTCCTCGGGCAATTTGTCGGCCAGCGCCCGCGCCAGTCGCTCCGCGCGGGCCGGATCCATCAGCACCCGCGCGCACTGCAGATAACGCGGACTCCTGAGGCCCGACGAAAGGATGAAATGCCCCTCGAGGAGAGCGCCGGCGGCGCGGAACTCGTCGAGGATTTGGTCGTCGCTCATCATCCGCGACGCGTTTAGGCCGCTGGGCGAAGCGCATCAACAGTTCGCCATTACATCTTGGAACGGCGGCTTGAGGCTCGGAAAACCCCGTCCTATAGAGCCTCGCAAATCGGGTGCGCATCCGCGTTCCCATTCCAGGCACTGTCAGGGGTATCGATGAGACTGATTGGATGGGCGATTGCCTTGGCCGCGGCCGGGCTTACACCTGCGGCGGCGGCGCAATCCAACGCGGCCGCTCCTGCCCAGTCTGCGCCCACCGCCGCTGCTCCCGCCGCGACCACGGCAACGCCGCCCGCCGGCACCGCGCAGGAGCCCAACAAGCCCGACGCGGCCCAACCGGCGATCGTCCCGGGCAGCGTCGGCCACATGATCCCGACCGCCGGCGTCGGCGAGCCCGACGGCCGCAAGGGCGTCCAGCTGCAGGTTACCCCGATCGGCAAGGAAGCGGCGAGCTTTCACAACGACTGGCTGCTTCCGCTGTGCGCGGCGATCAGCATCCTCGTGCTCGTTCTGATGCTGATCGCAATAATCCGCTTCCGGCGCGGGGCCAATCCGACGCCGTCGCGCAATTCGCACAACACGACGATCGAAGTGATCTGGACCCTGGTTCCGGTGCTGGTGCTGGTGGCGATCGCCATTCCCTCGATCCGGCTGCTTCGTCATCAGTACAGCCCGCCGCCGGCGGATCTCACGGTCAAGGTCACGGGCCACCAATGGTATTGGTCCTACGAGCTGCCCGACTATGGCGTGAGCTTTGACAGTTACATTTTGAAGGAAGCCAACGACCCGACGCGCCAGGCCAACCAGCGCGCCCGCACCGACAATGACGGCCCGCCGCTGCTTGCCGTCGACAACCGGCTGGTGATTCCGCAGGGCAAGGTCGTGAAGTTCATCATCACTGCCGACGACGTCATCCACAGCTTCGCCATGCCGGCTTTCTGGATCAAGCAGGACGCCAACCCCGGCCAGCTCCACGAGACCTGGGCCAAGGTCGACCGGGCGGGAGTCTATTTCGGCCAGTGCTCGGAACTGTGCGGCGCCCGTCACGGCTTCATGCCGATTGCCATCGAGGTAGTGCCGCAGGCGCAATTTGCGCAGTGGGTCGGCCAGAACGGGGGCCATATGCCGGGCTCCAAGCCCGCTGCCGCACCCGCAACGGCTTCGGCCAACGCCACTCCCGCTGCCGCCCAGCCGACCGGCGCGACCCCAGCAACACAGCCCGCGACCAACCAGGCCGCGACCGCGCAGAATTAAGCCAAGAGAGTCCAGTCCATGAGCACCACCGCCGACTCGCTGCATCTCCAGCCGCACGAGGCGCACGACGCCCATCATGACGCGGACCACAAGCCGGGCTTCTTCGTCCGCTGGTTCATGTCGACCAATCACAAGGACATCGGCACGCTCTACCTGATCTTCGCGATTATCGCCGGCATCATCGGCGGCGCGCTGTCCGGGATCATGCGCTGGGAGCTGATGGAACCGGGCATCCAGGTCCTCAATCGCGCCTGGCCGATCGGCGCAGGCACGGCGAATTTCGATGAGTGGACGCATCACTGGAACGTGCTGATCACCGCTCATGGCCTGATCATGATCTTTTTCATGGTGATGCCGGCGATGATGGGCGGGTTCGGCAACTGGTTCGTGCCGCTGATGATCGGCGCGCCGGACATGGCCTTCCCACGGATGAACAACATCAGCTTCTGGCTGCTGGTGCCGTCGTTCTTCCTGCTGCTCGGTTCGACGTTCGTTTCCGGAGGCACC
>JAICUM010000268.1 GCA_025935855.1 Pirellulales bacterium
CGCCGCGCCACGGCGATCAGCCAATCCTTGAGCTGCCGCATGAACTCCGTCAGCTCTCGTCCCCCCGTCGGCGTCTGGCATTTAATCGTCAGCCCGCTCTCCGCCACCGCCTTCGCCAGCCGCGTATTGCTCGGCCAGGTGCTGACCTCCAAAATCAGCACCGCATCCTCGCGCGGCGCCGCCACGTAGTCCTCCAGCGCCGCCCGATGCTCCGACACAAAATCATCAGCGCCCTCAACCACCACCACCCGCCGCTCGCCGCCAAACAGCGACAACTCGCACAGCGCGTCCATCACGTCGCGCAGCTCGACGATCTCTCCATCCAGCAAATCCGGCGCGCCATCTTCCGCCCCGGCTAAAATGCGCCTCACAAGCGCCCGCCGTATCTCATGCTGCAAAAACCCGCCGTCGCCCACGATCACGCACACCGACCGCGGCTCGATCTTCTCCGCCTCCAGAAGCAGATCAAACCCCGCGACGACCTCACCGCTTTTTTTAGCCATATGGTCAACTATACCGGATTAGGCTCGCACTATTCAGTCGTAGGATGGGTCGGCCGTCTTCGGCGACCCATCGGTCACTTTTCAGGCCTGAAGGGACGCGCTAGGATCGCCCAGGGGAAGACCGCCAACGGCGGACGCCGCCCTGGGTCATTGGCCAATCATAAGAACGAAGCCCTGAAAGAGCGCGCTAAGGCAGCCCTCGCTATACTGCAACGATGGGGTCTGCTTACCAAAATGGGAGCCAGCCGCGATGAACTACGACCTCCGCCCAAAGACAACGGCTAATGCAGTAAAAACTGAAAGAGTGTGTGCAGCTCTGTTTTGGATGGCAACCTGGGGAGTGTTCTGCGTCGCTTACAAGTTGTCGCTCCTGCGTACATCGTCGCCGATCTTCGTCCTGTTTCTTTGGTGTGGGGTCGTGGCGTGCCCTGTGACGGCGTGGCACTCGTTTCGTGGCAGGTTGGCAAAAGGGATTCTCGTAGGAACCGTGCTAGCCATTGCCTCGCTGATTGTTCTGGCATCGCTTACGCCACCCTTACATTAATTCCAGCTTGTCAGCGATGGTCTTACTCGGCGTCATCTTGCCAATTAACGATCTGACCGTATCCGTTGGCGACTGGTCATTTGGATTCACCGATTGGGCGTCGGGCGAGACGATCGCTTACTTCGGGCCATGGCACTGGCATTGTCCTGTTTCAGCGATCGTGGCGCTCGGCCTGATTGCGATCTTGTTGGTGCTCTGCGTTCTTTTTATTTGTCGATTTAGCAATCGACGGCGCGGCGTTGACAAAGTAGGCGGATAAGCAAGGTGCAAGTGGCGACGATGCGAGTAAGCCTGAGAACTACGGGCGGCTACCTTCTACTGCGCACTTTGGGGAACAGCTGTCGTCAACTATCGTTATGCCGCAAATTCGGACCAGGGAAGCGGATTCGTAATCGTCGGCACGCTGGCAGCCATTTTTGGTCTGCCGTGTATTGCTCTTGGCTCGGTAGCTGGGCGCATCCGGCTAGGTCTTGCGATCGGGGCATTCGTCGCGGGACTTGGATTGGTCGCTTGCCTAATTATCGCTTTCATGCAAGCGAAGGCCCAGACCCACCCATGAATCAGCAAGCGTTCAGATTTAGCGTGCGAAATTTACTGTTGGCCGTTTTCTGGCTGGCGGTTGGTTCCTAGTGCGCTCGCGGCATTTATTTGGCCCTTGCCAACCAAATGAATCCGATGCGATTCGCCCCGTTTTGGTTCGGCTTGGTCACAAGTTCCTTCGCCGCTCTCTGTGCTTTACGAGGTAGAATGCACACAGAAATTCGCTTCGGACTTTGGCATTCGCTCCTTTCCATCTTGATTCTATCTATTGTTCTCCTTCTGGCCCTTCTTTTCTTGCCGACAGTCCGCACCGCACCGTAAAACGAGATGCAATAAAGGCTGCAAAACGTCTTTAAGCGGATCATAGCCATGCGATTCTCTCTGAAAGCAATGCTGGCTCTTGTCACCGTCTTTGGACTGTTGCTCGGCTATAGCCAGTGGCGGCGACAGATGATTCTAAGCTTGTCGCGCTTTCTAGATGAACGAGGCTTGTCGGTGCCCGTACCATCAAGCTGGCTGGATCAGGTATGGCAGCGGACGCCGAGGAGGGCGGTCGTGCGACACCCTGCCTATTCTCAAACTTCACTTGATGCGCAAACCGTTGGACTAATGACCTTCGTCGTAGATGACGAGATGAAAGACGCCCTTAACGAGCTAGGAATTGCGGAAGTCAGATGTGCTCCAGAGATTTGGGATGTTATGGAGTTGCCACCCGAGAACGCCATGCTGACAAGGCCGGCCAAAAACACGCCTTGATTTGGCCACCAGATTTGCTATACTGAACGCCCGTATATAGTAGTTCGGAGTTCTTTGAAAACTTGACCAGATAGATCTATGGGCATTCGACCCGGCGCTCGCGGTGCGCGCATCATGCCGCTGATTTTTGTCGCGACAAATCTCCATTGTCGCGTCGAAAACCGCTTCTAAGTCGCAACAATCAAAGGACTAAGAATTCTGTCGCCAAAAATGAGTTCCGACTTTCGCGACCAATGACAGAAGTCGGGTCATTGAGCAATTGGAGAGTGAGCCCCTGCCGCCGTGCGGAACCGGCTCGCATCCTCCGCCACCGGACGCACGCTCCGCAAGCGGCCTGTCGGCTGCGGCAGGTGCAGTACCACCGGCGCTGGCGATTGCCGCACGGTGACGTTGCCCGCCTTGTCGCGCACCTCGACCCGCAGGAACAGCTTCTCCGGGACCTGCCGCAGCAACCGCCAGGCATACTCGCCGCTGTTCGCCAGGTCAGTGGCAATCGTGGACCACGGCCCGTCGCTCTCGGTGCTGTAAAACAAGCCGACCGGATGCGAGTCGAGATTCTCGTCGCTGGCTGACCAGCGAATGATCAAATGATCGGCGAGTGTCCCCTGGCCGATCTCGGCGGCCTGGAGCGCCACTTGCGGCGGTTCCAGATCGACGCCGATCGCCAGCTCCGGCTGGTCGCCCGACGCCGGCGTCGGCGCCGCGGCGCCGTTCGCTCCGCTCACCACCAGGCGAAAGCCATATACGCCGGCCGCCGGAACCGAGACGCGCATCGGGCTGCGATTGTCCGCGTCGCTGCCGAAGTTCACCCACTGCTTCCCGCCGTCGCGCGTGGCCCACATCTCCACCTTCGACACGCCCCATGGGCCGACCGTTTGCAGGTCGTAGTCGATGTCGAACGTCGTCGAGTTCACCCAACGGACTCCCGAAGCGGCCACATCGACAGTCCCAGCCGATGACGACGGCGTGCCCGTCCAGCCGTTGTTCGCGATGTTCGTTGTCGGCGCAGCTGCAGGCGACGCAGTGTTCGGGTGCGTCGGCGACAACGCATCGAACAGCGGCGGCGGCGCGAACGGATTCGGCAGCGACGACGCCGGCGACGTCGGCTTCGGCGAGTCCGCGCCGTCAGCCACCAACTGCGCCAACGGCCGATCGCTCGGAATTCGCGGTTCAATTGCCGGTGGAGCAACACTTATCAGCGAAGGCGTCTGACTTGCGGTTAAGAACGGATCGCCGCTGGGCGCGGGAGTTTTTGACGCCGAGGCATTCGGCGCCGGCCAGTCGAACGCCGATTTCACCGGCGGCGATTGATCACTCACAGCGGACGTGAGCGGCGGCGCCGAACCCCCGCTCGGATTGAGCATTGGCCCGCTCGGCGCCAACTGCGGTCCCGTCGGCGGCGCCAACTGCGGTCCGATCAGCGATGTTTGCGTGGCGCCGGTCCCTTGGTTGCCCGCCTTGTCGGCAATCGTGCCGCGGAGGCGAATTTCACCGCCGCCATTAGTCGGCTTCCACACAAGCTGACCCACCAGGCGGTCCGGCTGATTGATATCTGCCGCGCTCGGCGTGAGTTGTTCCCAAGGGTCACCGGCTACCGTTTGCGCTTCCAGCCGCAGCGACTCCGGTCGAATCGCCGCATCGCGGGCTTCATAGCGCACGATCATCCGCCCAGCCGCGTCGAGCGTCGCCGAGAGCTGCAGCGTCGGCGGCGTGGTGTCCACCAGGACGTGCAGCTGGGCCTGCGTGATCGTCGCCGGCGTGAGTTTTCCTTTGCGATCCGCCGTTTGCAGGGCGAACCAATACTCGCCGTCGGCCGGCGCGTGGTAGCCAAAGCCGCGCACCTCTGGCCGTGCCTCCTGCAACGCCGCCCAGCCGCTCACCCCGTCCCGCGAGACCAGTAGCCGCACCTTCTCAATGGGCGAGGCGAATCGGCTTTGCGGGGCCGGTTGGTAGGGAATAAAGAAGATGCGCTGCCGCCAGTACGCCGGTTCCGCGGCCGCGGCGCTCACGGCGCTGGCCAACAGGAGGACGGCACTGGTGCAAAATCGCGGCATCGAGGCAAACGGTGGAGCAGGGAAGGGCGGACTGGCGAGAAGGATTGCCAGCCCCGCGGATTGGCAGGCTCAAAACGGTCGGCCGCTCGCCGTGCGCGCAGCCGTCCATTTGTCTGTTATCGGGCCGGGCGCCAGCAAGCTTGAGGCCCCGCGGGGTCGGGAGTCTTTTGCGACTAGTCGCTCCAGCTTCCAGGGAAGCCGCCAGTCGCAAAAGACTCCCGACCCTTTCGCCGCACCCGCACACCAAGCTGGACTCATGCCAGCAGCGCCGCCATAATAAAACGTGCGGGCACTGGTGGGCGTCAACAAGGTAGGCGTGCGCGCTTCCAAGCGCACCGGCAACGAGTCATGTCACCCGCGTTGGAAAGCCTGATCCGGGCCCTGTTGATGTTCGCGGTGATCTTCGCGCTCACGGCGGTTGTACTAGCCATTGCGCGAAGGTTTCGCGGTCGAGCGGTTCACGACAAGCTGGACCGCCACCAGATGATGACAAACTTCCGAGAACTCTATGACCGAGGTGGCCTCAGCGACGAAGAATTCCGAACTATAAGGGCAAAGCTAGCGTCGGAGCTGAAAACCGAGTTAAAGGATAACGCGGGCGCGGGTTAGGCGCGTGAGTGGCTCCCGCTCCGCAAGCGCGGGATGGTGCGGTTGTTCGGCGGCGATAGCTTGGTGTGAACGGCAGCCTTGGCGGGCGTCGATGAACGACTCTCGCCAGGGTTGCGTAAGATACAGCATGTAGGGCTCGAGCCAGTGCGGCCAAGGACGATCCGCGAGGCATGATCTGACGGAGCGGTGAGGCTGTCGGGGCGCTTACAATCTTTTCCGTGGGCGTCTTCTTTCAGCTTCTCTTGTCTCCCGTCAGAACGTCCCATCGAGCGGCAACTTCGAATGAAATCGCGGTGGCGTGAGGGACGGCGATGCCCCTCTCGCAGCAGCACACTGGAGTGAAGGAGACTTGCATGCCCTCAAGTAGGGACCTCACCGGCGGACGGCGGACAGGCGCCTCCAAAAAGAACGCCTTCTGTTCCTTCTGCCGCAAGAGCTATCGCGACGTCGGCCCGCTGGTCGAAGGACCGGGCGATGTGTACATCTGCGGCGAGTGTATCGAGCTCTGCCAGTCCATCCTGGACCAGGAGCGCAAACGCCGCGGGTCGTCGAAGCAACTGTTCACCAAGATTCCCAGCCCGCGGGAGATCGTCTCCGAGCTCGATCAATATGTGATCGGGCAGGAAGCCGCCAAACGCGTGCTGGCCGTCGCGGTGCACAGCCACTACAAGCGGTTGATGGCTGCCGAAGAGGAGACGGAAGTCGAAATCGACAAGTCCAACATCCTCCTCGTGGGTCCGACTGGTTGTGGCAAGACGCTGCTGGCCAAGACCTTGGCCCGCAGCCTGAACGTGCCGTTCGCCATCGGCGATGCGACAACACTAACCGAAGCCGGCTACGTCGGCGAGGACGTTGAGAATCTGCTGCTGAAGCTTCTGCACGCCGCCGATTTCGACATCGAGGCGGCCCAGCGCGGCGTGCTGTACATCGACGAGATCGATAAGATCGGCAAGACGAGCCACAACGTATCGATCACGCGTGACGTGTCCGGCGAGGGCGTGCAGCAGGCCCTCTTGAAGATGCTCGAAGGGACCACGGCCAACGTCCCCCCACAGGGCGGCCGGAAGCACCCCGAGCAGCAGTACATCCAGATTGACACCACGAATATTTTGTTTATCTGCGGCGGAACGTTCGACGGCGTGCAGGACATCATCAGCAAGCGGCTCGGCAAGCGCTCGATCGGCTTCGGCCAGTCGAGCGATTGTGCGTCGGAGCTCAGCTTGGGCGATTGCCTGGCTCAGGTCACGTCCGACGATCTGATCGAGTACGGCATGATCCCCGAGCTCGTCGGCCGCTTGCCGGTGATCAGCGCCCTGCGGCCGCTGGACGCCGATTCGTTGATTAAGGTGCTCAAGGAGCCGAAGAACGCCCTCACCAAGCAATATCAACACCTTTTTGCGATGGAAGAGGCGGATCTGAAGTTCACCGACAAAGCCCTGCAGGCGATTGCCCGCCGGGCGGCCGAGCGCGAGACAGGCGCCCGCGGATTGCGGTCGATCATCGAAAACGTGATGCTCGATATCATGTTCGAATTGCCCGACCAGCCGCGCGGCAGCCGCTACGTGATCACCGACGAGATCGTCGACGGCCGGGCGAAGCTGTTCAGCAGCGAGGCTCCCGCGACCAAAAGCGCGTAACGTTCATGGCGCGCGCCGCCGAAAGGTCCCGCGCGCTTCGAGTTACGCCGCCTATAAGAGA
>JAICUM010000237.1 GCA_025935855.1 Pirellulales bacterium
ATCGACTCCAGCAGCTTTTCGCGCGGCAGCACCTTCGTCTCCTCGCCGTGGAACCGCAGCGCCATGATCGCCGCGTGAAGATACTTGTACTCCGTGCTTGGATTGCCGAGGTACACCTCGTTCACGAGCTGCAGCCCCTCCGCACCCTTCAGCTTGAGGTAACACGCAATGAGCGCGTCGAGGCTCTCCTTCTTACGCCGCTCCTCGGCGTGGATTGATTCATCAATGAGCCCCGCGCCGACCATCGGCCTAACCTGGCACGCCTGCCCAATCGCCGCCGCAAGCCCCGGCTTCATCAGTTGGTAGTCGAACCGCAGCAGCTTCTCCAGCATCGGAATGTCCGCCGGCTGCCCGCACACGCCCAGCATCGTCAGATACAGCCGCCGATTCGACGGCCCCACGCGCGGATCGTTCACCCATTTCAGCACGTGGTCGCGCTTCATGTGCGGACCCAGCGCGACGATTTCCGCATATGGCGCCCGGGCGAATTCGTCGTAAGAGTCCTGAGCCAGCAGCCGATCCTCGTCTTCCAGATAATCCTGAAAGAACACCAGCCGCTCGACTCCAGCCTGCGGCACGCCCGGCAGCTTGCGGACATATTCAACGCCGCGATCAGAAAGCGGCACCGGCGTCGTCCAATCGATCTTGTCCGGCGAAATCGCCGCCAGACCGGTGATCAGAAACTTCTTCTCCGGCGGATCGGTGCCGAAGTACACCACGTCCAGCTCCTTGGCCCCGGCCAGCTTCTCCTCGCCGCGCAGCACTTCGACAATGCGAAACTTCGCCGAAGTCGTGCTCGGATCAATCGTCTGTCCCGGCGCCGCCGTCGGCATTGGCTTCACGAGCTGCGCAACGACCGCACCGTCGGCGCTGGCAATCTCCTGGCTCAGCGTTTGCTGCGCCGCATTGCAGAACGGGCAAGCGCGCACCCTCTGTACCGCGACGCCAGCCGCCGCCACCACGAGAAAGGCAAGGCAAACGGTCAGCGTGACCTGCTTCTTATTCATAATCGGCCCTCATCTACGAGTGGGTCCATTTTACCGGACTCGGTCAAGCGGGCACACCTCACCCGTAGCGGCGGCTTCCAGCCGCCGTGATGAGGATGACGTCTTGGCAAGAATCGGCGAAAAGCCGCCGCTACGAATCAGCGAAACCTACCGCGCCCCGCCCAGCGTCTTCGCCACATCCGTTCGGTAAGCCGAAACCGCCGGCAAAAACCCCACCAGCGCCGCGAACGCCACTAGTCCCGGCACCAAAAACAATTCCTGCCACGTGAACTCCCACGCATGGACAGTAATGCCCGTGTAAAACTCAACCACCGGGCTCGCCGCCGCCAGCACCCCGTGTCCGAGCAACAACCCCGCGATCCCGCCCAACAGCGACAGCAAAATCGACTCCGTCAAAATCACCCCCATCACCGCCTTCCGGCTGGCGCCCAGGGCCCGCATCACCGCGATGTCGTGGCTGCGCTCGCTCATCGAGTTGTAAATGCTCACCAAAATGCTGATGCCCGCTACCACCACGATCATCACCGTCAGCACCAACAGCACCAGCCGCATCGGCGCGAGAAAACTCTCCTTCAAACGCTCGACCACATTCACCGGCGCCACCGCCTGAGCCGAGCGGTCCTCGCCCTTGTTCACGCCCATCTCCACCGCCATCGGCGCCATCAGCTGATCCGCCTTGCAGCGCACCAGCACCGAGGTCACCTCCCGCTGCTCCTCCGGCAAAGGCGCCGGATGATCATGCGTCTCCGAACCGGATCCACTGGCGTCGACCGCTTCAGCGGTCAAAGAACTCCCAGCCTTAGGCGCCCGAGCATGCCCCGCCAGCAAATAAAACCCCTCAATGTTGATAAACAACGCCCGATCATTCGAAGTCCCCGTCGGCTCCAAAATCCCCACGACCGTGAACTCATCATGCTTATCCCCCTGCCCGCTGATCCCATGCGTCGGTCGGAACTTATCGCCGACCGTCAGCCCCGTGCGGTTGGCCGCTACCGAACCCAGCACCGCCTCGAAAAAATTCTCCGACTTAAAATTCCGCCCGCCCTTTTTGAAGCGATAAAACTTCTCCGTGCCATCCTTCTCGGCGCCGTAAGCCAGCTTGCCGAACATGTCGGGCGTCGTGCCCACCACGCGAAACTGCTGGCCATCCTCCGTCGAGTAACTGTCTCCCAGGCATACCGGCACGGCCAAATCCGTGTACTGCGCAAACTCGCCGCCGTCGATGAATTTCTTGTAAACGCGATACGGAATCGGATACAGCGGCTTCCCGACGTGAAACACCGTGGTCAGCACCACCTCATACGGACTGCCGCTGCCGCCGATGATGAAGTTGTACCCCTGCGCGTCGTTGGAAAGCTGATTCACGAACACCTGGTGAATCACCAGCACCAACACCATCAGCGCCACCCCCAGCGCCATCGACAGCCCCGTGAGCGACGACGCCAGCGCCCGCTCCTGCATGTTTCGCCAGGCAATCTTCCAGTAGCTCATGCGTGTGGTTCAGACGTCCCAAGGGGTGCCATGCTCACGTCCGCGTGACCTGTAACTTTCGCCATGTGAACTTAAACAAGGTCAAGGCATGGGGGCGAGCCCGACGGCCCGATTGATCTCTTCCAAATGTTCAACGCGATCGAACTGTTGCGCCACTTCCGTCGAGTGCGTCACCAGCAGCATCGCGACGTTTTCGCGCACACACGCCCCACGCAGCAAATCGATAATGTGTTGCTGATGCGCCGGATCAACGTTCGCCGTCGGCTCGTCCGCCAGCAATAGCACCGGACGATTCGCAAGCGCGCGCGCCACCGCCACGCGCTGCTGCTCGCCCACCGATAGCGCTCGCGGCTTGTGCGTCAGCCGATGCCCAAGCCCGACCTCCGTGAGCAATTGCTTCGCACGCTGCGGCTCGGGCCGCCCGCCCGTAAAGCTCATCCCCAGCATCACGTTCTCCAGCGCCGTAAACGCCGGCAGCAAATTGAACGTCTGAAACACGAAGCCGATGTACCCCGCCCGAAAGCGATCACGGGCCGCCTCTGGCAAGCCAGTGACATCGCGGCCATTCAGCTCAATCCGCCCCGAATCCACCGTGGTCAGCCCGGCGATGCAATTCAGCAGCGTGGTTTTCCCGCAGCCGCTGCGCCCGCGGAGCACCACCTGCTCACCGGCAGCCAGTTGAAACCGTGGAACGTCGAGAATGGGCAGCCGCTCCCCATTGGGCTCCAGATAGGACTTCTTCACCTCGTTCAGAACCAGCATGGGCGAAGCAATATGGGGGGAGGTTGCTGCTAAGCGGGGCATGATAGCCCGGACCAACGATCGGGGTCAGTCTTGTTTACGGCGATTGTGACAGCCGCGGTTCGGCAATTGTGAAGTTCTTACAAACACTTCACTCCAAGCTTACAAACATCGGCCGACTCATAGGACCCTGCTCGCCCCCATTTATAGGCGGCAAATAGGACACAAGCTGTTTTCCTGCAAGCGATTAACGCCCCCGACAGACTCTCGCTCACCATTCACCCAAACGCTTTGGCGCCCCGTTCGCAATAGAACACCTTCGGCCGCCGCGGCCCGCCTCCCCTCCCGCCGAGTGCGACCCTACGTTCCATTTCGAGTCTCCCCCTCCGAAGGGCCGACGAGGTATCCCGCACCTCGTCGGCCCTTTTTTTGTGGTAGGCTCGAAAGTCCAATGCCCGCCCCGCCTGCCACTTCCCGCCGCCAGGCCGCCCTCGAGTTCCTCCTCGGGCGGATCAACTACGAGCGCGTCGCCGCACTCCCCTACGGCGAGCGGCAGCTCAAGCTCGACCGCATGCGCACGCTGCTCAATCGCTTGGGCAACCCCGACGCCGGCATCCCCATCATTCACGTGGCCGGCACCAAGGGAAAAGGGTCCACGTCGGCCCTCATCGCCGCGATCTTGCACGCCGCCGGCTACGATGTCGGCGTCTTCAGCTCGCCCCACCTGGAGAAGTTGGAGGAGCGATTCTCGATCAACGGCCAGCCCTGCTCCGCCGACCAGCTCGTGGCCTTGGTCGATCGCGTCCGGCAAGCCATTCAGCCGATGGACGACGCCGCGGCACTGGCCGGCGACCCCGGCCAGCAGCCAACGTTTTTCGAGATCACCACTGCGATGGCCCTCATGCACTTCGCCGAGCGCCCGGTGGACGCCATCGTGCTGGAAGTCGGCCTCGGCGGCCGGCTCGATTCGACCAACGTCTGCCAGCCGGCGGTCACCGTCATCACCAGCATCAGCCTGGACCACACCAGGCAGCTCGGCGACACCACTGCCAAGATCGCCGCTGAAAAAGGCGGCATCATCAAGCCCGGCGTCCCGCTGGTGCTCGGCCAGACGGACGACGAGGCGCGGGCTGTCCTATTGCGGATGGCCCGCGATCATGGATCGCGCGTGATCGAAGCCGAACAGGACTTTAAGGTGAACTACCGCGCGCCGCATGAGCTCGATTCGCACGCCGAAGCGGGCGAAATGACCTTCTCCGAGCGTCACGCGAAAAACGCCTTCCGCCTCGACAACGCAAAGCTGCGCCTACTCGGCCTGCATCAAGCGGCCAACGCCGGCTTGGCGTTAGCGACTGCCCTGGAGATGCGGCGGCAAGGCTGGCTCATCTCGAGCGACGCCATGCGCGCCGGCCTGGCGACCGCGTCGCTCCCCGGACGAATCGAAGTGATCGGCCGCCGGCCGACCGTCGTCCTCGACGTGGCCCACAACGTGGCATCGGTCCAGGCACTGGTCGATTGCCTTGGCGAAAGCTTCGCGTCGAAGCGACGAACGCTCGTCTTCGCCGCCTCACGCGACAAAGATGTGCCCGGCATGCTCCGCGTGCTATTGCCCCACTTTCAGCGAGCGATTCTGACCGAATTTCAAGAGAACCTCCGAGCAGTGCCGGTGAGCCAAATTGCCGAATGGGCAAAACAAGAAATGACCCGCTCGAACGTTCAAGTCGATTGCGAACAAATCGAAGCGGTTCGTCTGCCCAGCGAGGCGTGGAAACTCGTGCAACAGGCCATCAAGCCGAACGAGCTCATCTGCATTACCGGCTCGTTCTTCATTGCCGCCGAAATGCGAGGGCTTGCCAAAGCCGCCGCGGCCGAGGCCCTCGTTTGAACATGGTCGCCGAGAGCACCAAATAAGCCGTCAGCATCGTCAACATCCGAATTCCCTTTCTAAAGTTGACACCCCGCGCCGCCTGTCGAAGACGGGCCGCCGCTTGCGGCTTAGCGGAGTCTTTACTTGTGCCGCCACGCCATCCAAAGCGCCGCCACCCTCCCTGTGTTACAACCGCGTCAATCACTCCGAAGGTTCCCCTTCCAGCGTCCACCGCAAATCATCACTCCAATCCCAATCATCCCCAGTGACGGGGCTGGGCGGATCCAGATCCGCGATCAGCGCGTCGTTCAGCCACATGGCCGCGCCGCGGTTATCGAACATCGGCGCGTCGGCCGCAATGCCAGCCTCGGCAAACGCCGCACGCTCCAGCCGAACTTCACTCTGTAGCTTGCGAACCAGGCCCGCGATATACGGATCGGCCCACGGCACCAACGCGCTGGGCTTCCGCACAAAACGCGAGGTTTCCTCACGCGGCGCCTCCGCCACGCGGACCATCGTGCACACGACTCGGCGAGATTTATTCGGGGCGACCATGACGAATTCCTTTCTCCATGCCGCGGCGCGTCCTTCGCTGCCGCTTGGTGGCTGAAAAGAGGGTTGTGTAAATGAGAGGTTCAGGACAAGCGTTGAACGTCCTGTTCCAAACGCACGCCGCGTGCCAAACCCCTGGAGCGAAGAACCCGTGCGGTCGCACCGCCGGAAAGCTCGCGAAATCCGCGGCGTCTTAAGCTTCGACCGCAATGCTAGCGGCAAGGACACGGCCCCGCCGGAAGAACTTTCTTCAATCGGCCTTGCATGCAGCCGGAAGCCGTAGGAATTGGCGAACCTACGCGGCTTGGAAGAGGGGATGGTGCATCTGAAGGCCGCATCGACGCAATGGCGGGCCAGATGCTCGGAACTAATAGCACATTCCTTTTCAGGACGATGCATCTGCAAGCTGCCCCGGCGCTATTGATGCCCAGATGCTTTCCGCTAGTAGCCCCGGCATTTATGCCGGGGTAGATTTGGCGATTCGTGTCTTCGGCCGAGCGATGGACTCAGTGTTCCAGCGGAGCGTCGCCAAGGCCGAAATCGTCCGCGGCTAATTGCGGCCTCGGCTAACAGCCGATTGTTGGCGGCGCTTTAGCGCTCGGCCCAGGACGCTTGCTCGGACCGTTACCCCGGCATGGAATGCCGGGGCTATTCGGGAGGCATTCACCCTCACTCCGCCGGCCAGGACCTGCGATAGCAGATTCATAATCCTGTGAATGCCGGGGATATTAGAGGGAGAATGGGCGCACTAGGAATCGCCACTGACATGTGTCAATGCTGTCGCCCCAAACCGATCGCCGCAATCATTCCCCGGTCTATTTCTCTTCCGACAAATAATCCACCGCCCGCTTTAGCACCTGGTCCACATAATCCGCGGGAACCTTCCCATCTTCCTGGCTTAATTGGGCCGCCAGGCTGGCATCCGCCCCTTCGCCCAACAAGTCCCGTCGCAAGCGATACGTCCGCCACGTTTTATATTCCTCGTCATCCAGCTTCACTTCAAAGCCAGGGTCCGGCGAAACGCCCCACTCCGCGTCGGCGCCAACGCCAGGCATGCGGTGGATGTTCTTGCCGCTCGGCCGCCAGTACGTCGCCGTGGTCAGTTTCAGCACGCTGCGGCCAGACTCCAGCCGCATCAGCCGCTGTACCGTCCCTTTCCCATAAGAACGCTCGCCCACAATCTTCGCCCGGCCATAATCCTGCAAGCACGCGGCCACAATCTCACTGGCGCTGGCGCTGTTCCGGTCCACGAGCATCGCCAGCGGCAAATCCAGATACCGCCCCGTCGTGCTCGACACGAACCGGTCGCGGATCGTCCCATCCCGTTCCCGTGTCATCACGATCGGCTTGCCGGCGCCCAGAAACAGCTCGCAGATTTTGACGGCCGCGTCGAACGCGCCGCCCGGATCGTCCCGCACGTCGATCACCAAGCCGTCGAGCGGCTCGCGATTCAAGTCGTCAAGAATGGTCGCGAACTCCGTTGCCGTCTTGTCGCCAAACTTGCGGATCCGCAGGTAACCGATCCGCGGCTCGTCGCGAACTAAAAAATTCCAATGCCCGTCGGGCCCGCGCACATCCCCGAGAATGGACTCGACGCTGATCGTCGCCCGCTCAATCGTCACAACGTGCGGCTCGCTCACGCCGGCCCGTCGCACCGTTAGCGTCACCGGCTTCCCCACCGGGCCGCGCACCATGCTGGTCACCTGCTCCAGTTCCAGTCCGGCGGTCGCTTTGCCGTCCACCGCTTCAATTTTGTCGGCCAGGCGAATGTCAGCGTCCGCGGCTGGCGTCCCCGGTTCCGGCAGCCCAATCACCGTCGGCATCTTCGG
>JAICUM010000417.1 GCA_025935855.1 Pirellulales bacterium
GTCAGCCGCGGGTGGCGGTGGTGCGGGCCGTGGATGAAGATGTCGAAGTTCAGGAATGAGCTCAACCGCAGGAGCCACTTGCGCGGCAGCACGGTGCGCGTGCCTTGGAGCGGGTCGAAGCTGGCCATGCCGAGGTGCTCGGTGAACTTGCGGAAGGTCTGCATGAACGCCGCGAGGTACATCGGGGCAATGATCACGGCTATGTGACCGGGCCACTGATGCGTGAGCGTGGTGCCGGTCCAGATGGCGCCCCAGACGGCGATGATCGCCGCATACTCCCACGCGATGTCACGCCGCACCTCGGCCGACTTGATCGGCGAGTTGCGGTGAAAGAAGATCCGGCCGTAAATGACCGGCCCGGCGGCAATGCAGCCGAACACGTCGAACCACACGAACGCCCGGCGGAACCAGAGCGACGCGTGCGGATCGCTGTAGGGCCACAGCTCCCAATCGCGGGGCGTGTTTAGGTACGCGTGATGGCGGATGTGGACTTCTCGATACGCCGTGTAGGGCGTGAACATGACCGTGCCGAGCATCCGGCCGGTCCATACCGAGAGCGCTCGCGACTTGAACAGCGTCTGGTGGGCCGCCTCGTGCAGGGCGCTGGTCCAGCAGAACATCATGGCCGCGGTGAATAGTGACAACGCGGCGACCATCCACGGCGTGGCAGGCGTCCAGGCGTGGAGGCCGCTCAGCAGGTAGCCGTTGGCGGCCATGGCGAGCACGGCGGACGGCACGGAGAGCATTCGCGGCAGCGTGTGCTTTTCCGCGAGCTTCTGTTCTTCCTCGGCCGTAAAATGGGTAACGGAAGCCAAAACAGGGCTCCAATGTCCGGTTTTGAGAATGGCCAGCCGGGGCGCTTTAAGGTTCCTGAAGCGCGTGTTGAGGTTCGGCTGTTACTTCCTTGAGGCGGGGAACGGCGGGCCTCAAATGCCTGCCGTGGAAACGGAAGTGGTGGCGCCAGCGGGGCGCCGATATAGTTTGACCAAAACGCAATCTCGACTCAACTCTCCTGGCCTAGTTTACCCTATCCGCTTTGCGTAAGTGGGTCAATTTGATGCCTTTGTGACCGAATTCGCGCCACTGCGCGCGGCACGATCGCCCGAAAAATCGCGAGACTTGCGACGGACTCGGCGAAGCGATTCCAGCAGGCATAATCCGTACCTAACGGCGTTGCTTTTGCGCAGCGGCGACCTAGGGTGAAACTGGACGGATATCGCCACTTTTGGCCCGCCGGAAAGCTGCGAAAATTCACCGAGTAAGTCCGATTTATGGGTGCGCCGCCGACTACAACCGCGTCAGGATTTCGTATCCAAATCGCGACGGAACTCTCGCCGAGCGAGCTGGACGCGGTTCACGGCGGCGAAGTGGCGGCCAATTTCGCCTTCTTTGTCCGCTATTCGTCGAAGGACACTGAACTGTTCTGGGTCACGGCCCATGAAGGCGACCGTATCGCGGCCGCTGTGCCGGTGGTTCGGTTGCGCAAACGGAAGGCGACGGACGTGCTGCGGCGGGAGCTGCGGCGGTGGCTGGGGCCGATTATTGGTCCGCTGGCCCGCAAGACGACGCTGCTGGTAGACACGGCGTTTCTGGCCTATGACGATCGGTCGCCGTTCTTATGCGCCGACGGCGTCGACCGCCGCACCGTGAAGCGGGCCGTGTCCGACTTTCTGAAATCGCAAAAGAAGGTGGACACTGTCTGGATTTCCGAACCGCCCGCCGAGGCAGAGTGGGCGGCCGGTCAAGGGTACACGCAGTTCCACACGCTGCCGATGGTACACGTGAACTTCGACGGCTGCGCGTCGCTCGAGGACTACGCCGCGAAGCTTTCGAAGAAACGGCGGCGGAATTTTCGCCACGAGCGCGAGACGTTTGCCAAGGCGGGGGCGACGATTGAATTGCATCAGGGTCCGCTGGGCGGCAATCGCGAGCTGGTCGAGCAGCTACTCAAGTGCCTGGCGGCGAGCGCGGAGCACAGCCAATTCACGGTGCCGTACAACGACGTGCTCACAGACGCGAGAGCCTTCGCGGCACAAAAGCAAACGGCGATTGTCGCCCGCCTGGGGCAGCAAGTCGTCGGCTTCATGTGCTTTTTGATGGACGGCAATCGGCTGATGCAGTGCCATGGCGGGCTTGACTACGAAAAGTCGCATGAAGTGCTCGCGTACCACAACTTGATCTACGCGGCGATCGAGCACGGCATCCGCTCTGGCTGCCGGATGATGAGCATGGGGCCGCTGAACAATGAGACGAAGCGCCGCGCTGGCGGCGAGCTGAAGCCGATTGTGGCCAGTCTATGGAACCGTAATCCGGTGGATGCGCTGGTGGCGAACAAGTTCTTTAAGAAGAACTTTGAGGTCTATCGCGGCGAGCTGGGCTCGGTGGCGGATGCTCCCAGTGATGAATGAGCATCGCCGCCCCGAATAGCCGCGATGCTACGCATCGCAGGGGGAGCGGGCGTGGCGCGTCTATTGCGCTGCACCGGCGGGGCGTAGCCCCGCGGCTAGTGGGAGTCGGCGCGCTGAGTTCGAGGGGGTCAGCGCTTGCCGTTTTTCAGGCCCATGATGTTGCCCATGAGGCTGTCGAGCCACTTCACGGGCACCGCGGCCTGCAGGAGCTTCAGGCCGATGGCATCGGCGCCGACGACGTAATGGGTTTTCGGCCGGCGCGAGCGGAGCGCCTTGAGCACCGCTTTGGCCACGGATCGCGTCGAGGTGGCCGCCCTCGCGCCGCGCTCGTTGACCTTCAAGGCCCTGGCGTACAGCGTTCCATAGCCGCCTGCCAAGTCTTGCGGCAGCACTTTTCCGCGCTCTTCGAGCGCCAACCGCGCCTTCTCGAAGATCGGCGTGCGCACCTGCCCGGGGCGAATCACCGACACCGGGATGCCCCACGGCCGCAGCTCGATCCGCAGCACGTCGCTCAGCGCTTCCAGCGCGAACTTGCTCGCCGAGTACGCCCCGATCATTGGCATGGCGATGTAGCCGTTCATGCTAGAGATGTTCACGATCCGCCCGCGGCCTTCGCGCAAGAGCGGCAGGCACGCCTGGATCATCCGCAGTGGCGCCACGGTGTTCACCTCCAGGACGCGGCGAAATTCGTCGAGGTCCGTGAGCTCGACCGCTTGCGGCGGGCCGATGCCGGCGTTGTTCACCAGCGCGAATAGGCCGCTGGGGCAGAGCCGCCGCAGCTCGGGCACCAGGCGTTCGACATCTTCGGGTCGGGTCACGTCGAGCCATACCGGCGTCACGTTCTCAGCACCGTCGGCGAGTATGGCGGTACGCCCTTGTTCGTTGCGAATGCCGGCCAGCACATGATACCCGGCTTGCGCCAACAGTTGCGCCGTCGCCAGGCCGATTCCGGACGAGGCTCCCGTCACCAATGCGGTCGGCCGCGATTCGTTCATAAGCATGGCCGGAGTTGAAGCGGCGTTAGTGGAGTGGCGACGGCCTGAAGGGCGCTAGCGGCAGGCAAGGCGTTCCGCAGAGCGTTTTAATCGAGCATAGCATCGCCGCTTCCTCTTCGCATTCGTCGCCTCGGCGTTTCGCCACAGCTCGGCGCGATAATTGCACCTCACCCGCCTTTCGCGCTGACGTCGAATCTCGACGCCGACCTGCGAAACCCGCGATGCGCCGCGGTGTTTAATCCGCGTCGGATTCCAGGTTCGACACGGGAAAACTCGATCCTTCCTGCTCCCCCTAAGCCTTCCACGGGACAGCCGCTATATTACACGCGGCTCATGGCTCACCACTCATTGCCGGCGGTTCCTGGCGCCTTCGGCCCACGGCGCCGGCAGCACCTTTTAGGAGAACGAACATGGTCAGGTGTGTCTGCACGTTTGCTCTGTGCTTGATCACGGCCACGGCCTTTGCCCAGGCCCCCCGGCAGGACGACAACGGCAATTCCAACGGACGCAACCGCACGCGCCGCGGTCAGGACGCCCAGCCCGGCCAAGGCGATAATGGCAGCCAGGGCGATAACGGCGGCCGGGGAGGTCGCGGGCGCTTCGGCGGAGGCGGCCCCGATGGCGGCGGACCGGGCGGCGGCGCCAGCGGGTTCGTGCGTCGTATGAACCCGATGTTCCAGGCCCTCGACGCCGATGGCGACGGCGAGATCAGCAAGGCCGAGCTGGCCAAGGCCGTCGTGGCGCTGAAGAAGCTCGACGCCAACGGCGACGGCAAGATCACGGCGGATGAGGTCATGCCACAGGGCGGTGGCATGTTTGGCGGCGATCCCCAGCAGATGATCGATCGCATGTTCCAGGAGAATGACAAGGACGGAGACGGCATGCTGAGCAAGGAGGAGTTTCCGCAGTACGGCGGCCGAATGCTCGAAAACGCTGACAAGGACGGCGACGGGAAAGTCTCCAAAGAAGAAGCAACGGCCGCGATGGAAGAGATGCGCAACCGCTTCCGCGGCGGCCAAGGCGGCGGCTTCGGTCGCGGCGGCGGCCCGAACGGCGTTGTCCCCAGCGCTCAGCAAATGATTCAGCAAATGGATCGCAACGGCGACGGCAAGCTCAGCGCGCAGGAAGTCCCCGCCAATATGCAGCGCATGATGCAAGGCGGCGACACGAATGGCGA
>JAICUM010000145.1 GCA_025935855.1 Pirellulales bacterium
GGCGGCATCCGGATGCTCAAAAACGCCGCTTCGTTGTCGCTGGCATTGGCGATGGCCGAGGGCGTATCGGCGTCCACTTTCCACGCACGGACGCCCGCCTGGCCAAAAAGATTGTCCACGACCTTGCTAAGCAGGGAGCCTTGCTGCGGTTCAATGGCATCGACCCACCCGCGGAGCGCGAAGGCCGCGACGCCGTGCTCGCGTGCGAACTCTTCAATCCCCGGCCGCTCGCCTTGCTGCCAATGCGCGTACTCCCATGCCGCGTTGAGATACTTTTCCGTGTCGCCGGCGTGTTCCTTGGCCAGCCGCGTGAATTCTCGTTCGCGAAGCGCCGCCAATTGCGTCTTCGCGGCCGCCATCTTGCTTTCATATTCAGCGCGTTCCGCTTTCGACTTGTTCGTCTCAAGCGACACCCGGAGCATCGGCGGACCGTTCGTCTTCGGCCCCGGCTCTTCCAGTATGTGCGTGCTCATGAAGATGCCGGCCAGCCCGTAGTAATCGGCTGTCGAGATCGGATCGAACTTGTGATCGTGGCAACGAGCACAAGCGAGCGTGAGGCCGAGGAACACCCGACCCACGACGTCGATCTGATCGTCGGCAATATCGGTCAGCAGCTTTTCCTTGTCGGAATCGCCGCCGCCCCAATTGCCGATGGCCAGCATGCCAGTAGCCGTGACGCCGGCGGTACTGCGAGCTTCACCCGGCGGCGCCGGCAGCAGATCGCCGGCGAGCTGGTTCTTCACGAACTCGTCGTATGGCATGTCTCGATTGAACGCGTCGATCACCCAATCGCGGTACCGCCACGCCGAGTTGCAATCCATCGGGTTCGCGCCGTCGGCGATCCGGCTGTCGAACGAATCGGTGTAGCGCACCAAGTCCAGCCAGTGGCGGCCCCACCGCTCGCCATGCTGTGGAGAGGCGAGCAGCCGCTCGACCACCTTGGCGAACGCGTCCGGCGCCGGATCGTTCACAAAAGCTTCGACTTCTTCCGGCGTCGGCGGTAAACCGATCAGGTCGAACGTCGCCCGGCGAATAAGCGTGCGGCGATCGGCGGCCGGCGCCGGCGCCAGTCCCGCCTGTTCGAGCTTCGCCAGAACAAACCTATCAATCGGCGACTTGGCCCAGGCTTCGTTCTTCACGGCTGGCGGCTCGACCTTCGCCACCGGCTGAAACGCCCAGAATTTATGCTGCTCGTCGGTGATGTGGAAGCCGCTCGGCGCTTCACTTTCCTTGGCGCCAGAACCTTCGGTTGGCTTCTCGCTCATCGGCCAAGGCAAGCCGCGGGCAACCCATTCGGTGAGCGACGAAATATCGCGATCGCTCAGCTTGCCGTCCGGCGGCATCTGTAGCGCGTCGCCGTAGCCGATCGCCTTCACCAACAAGCTTGCCGCAGGATCGCCCGCGACAGCCGCCGGTCCCGTGGCGCCGCCTTTCAAAATGGCGCCGCGCGACGTGAGGTGCAGCCCGCCCTCGGCGTCCGCCTTCGTGCCGTGGCACTCGTAGCAATGCTCAACGAGCACCGGCCTGACGCGCGCTTCGAAAAACGCCGCGTCCTCGGCGCTAATAGTTGGTTGCTGACCGTTGCCAACTGAGGGAACGCTTACAAGAAGAACTGCCGCCGCTAAGAACGAAACCACTCGACGAACGGCATTCATCACGTAGGGCATGTGATGGCGGGCGGCAGGGTGAAGGCGGGCGCCGTCTCGGCGAGATCAAGGCAGGCTACCATCATAAGGCAGAACCGCGGAAAAAACGACCAGCGAGTCCACGGGGCCGGGCATACATGCCGGGCCTAATAGAATGTTCGCACGCGGCTGATCTGCCAGAAATAATTGCGCACACGCGACGCAGTTTGCGCAAATGACCGACTTCGTTCTCAGTTTCCGCAGACAGCAAAAAGATGATCTTCGTCGCGGGTGGCTTCTCGCACCGATTCGGCAGGCGCCGTTGGAGGAATATTTCCGGGTGGCGTCCTCACCCGCGCGCCGCAGGAAATCAATGAAGAGACATGCGCCAGCGATTCGATTCGCGAGGATTCGAGCTTAGAAAACTGAGCTTCGATTCTCCCCGGCCGCCTACCTCTTACAGCACACTTTCGTCATCTTGAAGTACCCGACGTGGTCGTCCGTGTGGTACCGCGCGAAGAACGAGCAGCCGTTCGCGCAGCCGTTCATCCAATAGCAGCCCCAAATCGGCAGCTTCTGCGTGAGGTGGAAGCTCTGGCCGCCGCTTTCCGGATTGTCCTCCGCGATGAGGATCGATTCGTACCGGAACGGCATGATCTTAAACGCCCAGCCGTGGAACACCGCTCGGTAGCGATTCGGGCCGCACTTCGTGATTTTCGCTTTGACAATGCCCGTCCGGCCGTCGGTGCAGCCTTTCCAGCATCCTTCCCAACAGCCGCACAAATCATCGTGAGCGCGGACCACGGACGAAGCGGCCAACGCAATCGCCAGGACCGCCACAGCCGCCTTTAGCGGACGCCGAACCGCCGATCGAACCTCCGTGAGCATCGAACTTGCATCCTTCTTTGTTGACGGCCGTTATGGATTCTCGCAGCCTTTGAGAACGCCTGAAGGGTGTATCGTCCAAGCTCCCGCCGGCGCCTCTACCGGAAAAATCGCGCCGCGCTGATTTCGCTCCTGCCGCGCAAGGGTCATATTGGATACGCAAGAGGCAACGAACTTGCGGTCGCGAAGCCGCTTGCCAGGCGGGTCGCACAGCCGGATTACTCAGCAAACTTTTTCACAGGCGGACGGTAGCAAAATGTCAGCGGCTTTCCAAAGGGTCAGATTGGCTTGGTTGTGCTTCTTAATGACGCCCATTTCAGCCGGCGGAGTTCTATTGCTCCAAGGCGCCGCCAACGCCGCCGCCCCGCCCGAGCGGCCCAACATCGTCATCATCTTTATCGATGACATGGGTTACGCCGACATCGGCCCCTTCGGCGCCAAGGCGTACAAAACGCCCAATCTCGACCGCATGGCCGCTGAGGGCCGCCGATTCACCGATTTTCACTCCGCCACGGCCGTCTGTTCCGCCTCGCGGGCTGGATTGCTGACAGGCTGCTACGCCGAGCGTGTGAGCATCCTCGGCGCTCTGCGGCCGAATTCGCCGATCGGCATCAACGGCAAGGAGCTGACGCTGGCCGAAGTGTGCAAACAAGAAGGGTACGCGACCGCCATCTACGGCAAATGGCACTTGGGCGACAGCCGCAAGTTCCTGCCGCTACAGCACGGCTTCGACGAGTACTACGGGCTACCCTACTCGAATGACATGTGGCCGCGCGGCCCGCGCGGTGAAGAGCTTAAAGATGGGGCCGCCCGGAAAAAGGAATACCCGCCGCTGCGGATGTTCGACGGCAACAAGGTCGTCGATGAAGAGGTGACGCCGGAAGACCAGACGCAGCTCACCAAAAGCTACACCGAGCACGCGGTGGATTTCATCGATCGCCATCGCGACGAGCCGTTCTTCCTTTACGTGCCCCATTCCATGGTTCACGTGCCGCTCTACGTGTCGAAGGAATTCGAAGGCAAAAGCGGCGCGGGGCTGTTCGGCGACGTCGTGATGGAAGTCGATTGGTCGGTCGGCCAGATTCTGGCCGCCTTGAAGCGAAACGGCCTGGATGAAAAGACGCTCGTCATTTTCACCGCTGACAACGGCCCCTGGCTGAACTACGGCAATCACGCGGGCTCGGCGAAACCGCTGCGCGAGGGCAAAGGCACGATGTTCGAAGGCGGCTACCGCGAGCCGTGCGTGATGCGATTCCCGGGGCAAATCCCGGCTGGCACAACGTGCGAGGAACTCGCTTCCACGATCGATCTGTTGCCGACGTTCGCGAAACTCCTAGGCCTCAAGCTGCCCAGCGAGCGCATCATCGACGGGCTCGATATCTGGCCGCTCATCACCGGCCAGGAGGGAGCCGTTAGTCCCCACGAAGTGTTCTATTGTTACTATGGCCGCGAGCTGCGCGGCGTGCGAGATCGGCGGTGGAAGCTCACGCTGCCGCACGAGTATCGCACGCTGAACGGAAGGCCCGGCGGCCGGGACGGTTACCCGGTGAAGTACGATCAGGCCAAGATTGGCCAGGAGCTGTTTGACCTGAAAAACGACGTGGGCGAAACGAAGGACGTGTCGGCCGAGCATCCCGATGTGGTCGCCCGGCTGACGGCCGCCGCCGAAACGGCGCGCGAGGACCTTGGCGACACACTCACGGGCCGCCAAGGCAAGAACGTCCGCCCCCCGGGCCATGTGGATAAACGGGCCGCCGGTGGTTAACGTGGGCGGCTGTTGACGAATGAATGGTGATTTTCATGTGCCACTGGCATCCTGCCAGTGCTGAAGTGGGTACTCGCTTCGCACTTCACACTGGCAAGATGCCAGTGGCGCCCCTTCAATTGCCATTTTGAACTCAATAAACCGTAAGAGTTTGGAAATCCTCTGCTGCATTGCCACCTCCCAAGCGACATGAACAATATCCTCTCGCGACTCCTTCTCCTCACGCTTGCCGTCTTCGCTTCAAGCGCCCAAGCAGCCGATCGCCCCAACATCCTACTCATCTTCACCGACGACCACGGCTACCAGGCCGTGAGCGCCTACGGCTCCGGCCTGAACCAAACGCCGAACATCGACCGGCTCGCCAAGGAAGGCATGCGCTTCGACCGCTGCTACGTGACCAATTCCCTCTGCGGGCCAAGCCGCGCGTGCATCCTCACCGGCAAGTACAGCCACAAGAACGGCTTCTACTCGAACCGCAGCATGTTCGACGGCTCGCAGCCCACCTTCGCCAAGATGCTGCAGAAGGCCGGCTACCAAACGGCGATCATCGGCAAGTGGCACCTCGTCTCGCAGCCCACGGGCTTCGACCACTGGGAAGTCCTACCCGGTCAGGGCCGATACTACAGCCCGCAGTTCATCACGCCCAAAGGCCGGATCACCGTTCCCGGCTACGTGACCGACGTCATTACGGACAAAGCGCTCAATTGGCTGCAAAGCGAGCGCGACGCCAAGCGGCCGTTCGTGCTGATGATGCAGCACAAAGCGCCCCACCGCGAATGGTCGCCCTCGCCGAAGCACGTCGCCGACTTCGCCGGCAAGAAATTCCCAGAGCCGGCGACGCTCTTCGACAAATACCAGAACCGGGCCGACGCCGCCAAAATGGCAACGATGCGCATGTCCGATCTCACGCTCGACAGTGATCTGAAAATGTACGATCCCGCGAGCCGCCTGGGCCGCCAAATGCTCGGCCTGATGAGCGACGACGCCCGCAAAGCCTGGATCGCCGAATACTCGAAGGTGAAGGCGGACTTCGAGAAGAACCCGCCCGAAGGTGAGGAGCTCTTCCGCTGGAAGTATCAGCGCTACATTCAAGACTATCTGCGCACCGTCGAGTCGGTGGACGACAGCGTCGGCCGCGTGCTGGACTACCTGGATAAGTCCGGCCTTGCGAAGAACACCGTCGTCATCTACGCCAGCGATCAGGGCTTTTATCTCGGTGAGCACGGCTGGTTCGACAAGCGGTTCATGTACGAGCAGTCGCTGCGCACGCCGTGCATCATTCGGTATCCCGGCGTCATCAAGCCGGGCAGCGTCGAGAACCACATCGTCTCGAACGTCGATTTCGCCGAGACGTTCCTCGACCTGGCCGGCGTGAAGGTTCCCGAAGACATGCAAGGCCGCAGCCTCATGCCCATCCTGAAGGGAACGCCGCCGGAAGATTGGCGGACGACATTTTACTACCATTACTACGAAGGCCCGCCGGCCGTCCACAACGTCTGCGAGCATTACGGTGTGACCGACGGCCGGTACAAGCTCATCCACTACTACAAGATCGACCAGTGGGAGCTGTTCGACCTGATGCACGACCCCGACGAAATGCACAGCGTGTACGGCCAGCCGGAATACGCCGACCAGCGGCAGCGCATGATGGACGAGCTGAAACGGCAGCGCGAGATCCTCGGCGTGACCAGCAACGATCCCGTGGGCGAGACGCTCCGCAAGTCCGAATGAGCTCATGGGTCGCAAAGCCAGAAAGACTGCCGCCGCCCGCAGCGAGCAACGCCGTCGCCGGATCGAGCAGTCGATCCATCCGCACACCCGCCCCGGCACCGTCATCGTGCCCGAGGACGCCCTGCCGCCGCTGGTGCGCGTCACCTGCTACGGGCCGGACGAGCTCGTCGATAAGAAGAACGCCACGCTCGACCAGATCCGCGAACTGCGCGGCAAGTTTCCCGTCATGTGGATTGAAATCGTCGGCCTCGGCGATGCGGCCTTGATTGACGAGCTGGGCCGGCTGCTGCAAATCCACCAACTCGCGCTGGAGGACATGGTCAGCATTCCGCAGCGGTCGAAAGTCGAGGACTTTCCGACGCATCTCTTCGCGGTCACCCAGATTCCCGCCTACGACAACGATCTGGTCACGGAGCAGTTGAGCGTGTTCGTCGGCAAGGGGTGGGTCCTCTCCTGGCGTGAGCGGCCCGGCAATTGCTTCGACATCATCCGCAAACGGCTGCAAGTCGAGCGCGGCGTCACCCGCTCGGCGGACGAGGACTATTTGTTCTACGCGATTCTGGACGCGGTGATCGATTCGTACTTTCCCGTCCTGGAAAAACTCGGCGAAGTATTCGACGAGCTGGATGATCGCGTCGAGGCTGAGTCCAGCCCGCAGCTCATTGCCCAGATGCGCGACATCCGGCACGACGTACGCCAGCTGCGCCGCATCGTGTGGCCGCTGCGAGACGCGATCGACGACCTGGTGCGCACGCCCCCGGAATCGTTGTCCCAGGAGACGTTGATCCATTTCCGCGATTGCCATGACCATACGGTGCAGATCATCGACACGCTGGAAAACTACCGCGACGCCGGCAGCGATCTTCGCGACTATTACGCCACGTCGATTTCCAACCGCATGAACGAGACGATCAAGGTGCTCACGATCATCTCAACGATTTTCATGCCTCTGTCGTTCATCGCGGGCGTGTACGGCATGAATTTCAGCCCTGACTCGTCGCCGTGGGATATGCCGGAGCTGCGCTGGCGATATGGCTATCCCTTTGCCTTGTTGCTGATGGCGGCGGTAGCCATCGCGCAGTTGCTCTTCTTTCGTCGCATGGGTTGGATCGGGCGATCTTCCCGGAAAGATCGGGAGCCGCCGCGGTGAAAACCCTCATTAAAAACGCGCAGGTCGTGCTGCCCGAGGGCGTGTTGCCGACGAGCGTGCTCATCGAGGACCAGCGGATCGCCGCCATCGACCCGGCGATCCAAACACGCGTCGATGAAACGATCGACGCCGCCGGCCTCCACCTGCTCCCCGGTGTGATCGACGATCAGGTCCATTTCCGCGAGCCGGGGCTGGCGCACAAAGAGGATTTGTTCACCGCCTCCCGAGCCTGCGCCAAAGGCGGCGTCACGACCTTCTTGGAAATGCCGAACACCGTTCCCCCGGCGACGACACAGGCATTGCTGAACGAAAAGCGCGCCCTCGCCGCGCGGAAGTCCGTGGTGAACTACGGCTTCTACATCGGCGCCACGCCGCACAATATCGACGACCTACGCGCGGCCACAAGCACTCCGGGCATCAAGATCTTCATCGGCTCCAGCACCGGCGATCTGCTCGTGGACGAGCAAGCGGCACTGGAGCGCATCTTCGCCGAGACGACGCTTCCGATCACCGCCCACTGCGAGGATGAGACAACGGTCAGGCGGAATGCCGATCGCTATCGCGGCGTCAGCGATCCAGCGATCCATTCCAAGATCCGCGACGTCGAAGCGGCCGTCATCGCCACCCGGCGAGTCATCGACTTGGCCATTCGGCACAAGCACCGTTTCCACGTGCTCCACGTTTCGACCGGCGCCGAGGCAGATATCTTGCACGAGTACTACGCCACCGCCGGCGATGATCCGGCTCGCCGGCTAATCACCGCCGAAGCCTGCTCGCATCATTTGCTGCTGAACGTAAACGACTACGCTCGCCTCGGCACGCTCGCCCAAATGAATCCATCCCTAAAAGCGGCGGCCGACAACGAGCGGCTCTGGCAAGCCCTGCGAGCCGACGGCATCCAAGTCGTCGCCACCGACCACGCGCCCCACACGCTCGAAGAAAAGCAGCGCCCCTATCCGCAATCGCCCTCCGGCATGCCGAACGTCGAGAACAGCCTCGCCCTGATGCTGAATGAAGTACACCTCGGCCGCTGCTCGCTGGAGCAAGTCGTCCACTGGATGTGCGACGCCCCCGCCCGTGTCTGGGACATCGTGAACAAAGGCCGCATCGCCGTCGGCTACGACGCCGACCTGGTGCTCGTGGATCTCAACCGCACCCAAACCATCCGCAACGAAGACCAGCTCACCAAATGCGGCTGGAGCGCCTGGCACGGCGTCGAGCTCACCGGCTGGCCCGTGCGCACCTGGGTTCGCGGTCAGGAAGTGTTTCGCGACGGTAAAGTTCTCGACGATGTCCGCGGCGCCGAGGCTACCTTCGACCACGCCCGCGGCGGCTACTGGGCACTCTGTAGCGGCGGTTTTCAACCGCCGCGTAAATCCAGCGCGCTTTCATAAACACGGCGGTTAAAAACCGCCGCTACGATTACTTATCCGCATCCACCGCGTACCGCGTCGGATTCTCCAGGAACTTCTTCTTCTGCTCCTCACCCGCGAACCGATACACGCGCCCCTTGTACCACATCGCCTGCTCAGTCGCCCCCGGCACGTCGCGGTGCTCATCCACGCGCGTCACCACGCACAAGCCCTTTTCCGCCACGTCGATATCCACATACGGCGCCGGGTTCGCTTTAAACGCCGCCTTGCGATCAGCGTCCGCAAACAAGTACAGCCGACCCTGATAATCGACCGCCTGAAAAACGCTCCCCCGCACGTGCTCGTGCCGCGATTGGTACGTCACCGGGCAATCGCCTCCGAGCACAGGAATGTACGCCAGCGGATTGCTCAGTAGCGCTTTCTTCTGCTCCTCGCCCGCCGTGAGCAACACCAGCCCGCCCAGGTCAACGCGGTTTTCATATCGCCCGCGGACCCATAGGCCCTGCTCCTTCAACGTCACCGGGCAATACCCGCCCATCGCCGGCGAGGTTCCCAGAACGACGTCTCCGCCGGCGCCGCCAAAGGCGCTTCGTTTTTGCCCCGGAGCCAAGCGCGAGCGCGGAGCCGCCGCGAGTTTTTGATCGCCAACATTCGGCTTAAGCGCCGGCGGCGGCGCGAGCGGGCGCCCATCCTGGGTGCCGTCGTATTTCGATGGATTCGCCAGGAACATCGCACGCTCGTGGGCGCTGGCGAACAAGAACCGCAGGCCATGATGAACCGCCGACGTCGCCGGCATCCCCGGCACTTCCACATGCCGCTCGCAGCGGCTCACCGGACAACGGCCGCCAATCGCAATATCGGCTTCATCGTAGCGCCGCGGTTCCTCTAAAAACTTCTCGCGCTGCTCTTCACTCGCAAAAAAGTAGAGCCGATCGCGATGCACCACGCCCAGCTCCAGCAGCCCAGCCGTTCGCTTGTTCGTATCAAGCAATGTAACGACGCAGTCCCCCGACAACACCGGCGCGTAAGCATCCGGCGCCGCCGCGAAGATATCCATTTCCCGCCGCGTCGCGAATCGATACGCCTGCCCGTCGAACTCAACTGCCAGACTCGGATCGCCCGGCTGCCATTGCTGGCGATCGCGTAGCGTCACCACGCAGAACCCGCCCGCGGCAAGCGGCAGCTTTTTGTCCTGTGCGTTGGGATCCTCCCAGCGGCTGGCAACTCGCTGGGCCCGACTGGCCGTTTCGGCCCGTGCATCCGCGCTCGTGCAAAGGAGCACGGCAATGATCCCGTAACGTGATAGCGGAGCTTTCATGAGCCGCGGAGTGTACGAATTGAATGGCCCCGCCGCGAGAGCAAAGCTGCTATCATCGTAGGTCCCGCTTGCCGAGCGGGACCTTCAGCACGCAGTAGCCGGGGTGGGGGGGGTTTTTTGGGGGGGGCGGTTTAGGTGGCAAAGGGTAGTGGGGTGGGACAAGAAAACCCCCCCCGTGGCGGGGGA
>JAICUM010000075.1 GCA_025935855.1 Pirellulales bacterium
GGAAAGATGTGTTTTTAGGGATGCGATGCCGGCGGCCAGGCGTCGTGTGGATTCGCGTCGCTGCTCGGCGGTCTCGGACAATACATAGTTCAGGTCTTCCGCGGCATAATACATGCTGCGGACTTCGCCGCACGACGCCTTGGCGATATCAAGGAATCGTCTGTACTCAGAATCGCTCGAACGTTCGAAGCCTTCCGCGATGTTGTTCATCACTGATATCGCGGCCCGTTGAAACTGAGATCGGAACGCGAAGTCGTGGCTTGCGGGAGTTCCCGCGCCGAAGTCGGAATATACGTCTTTAACCAGCATTCGAGCCTGCTGCCAGATCCACAGCCCTTCAAATGTTTTCGCGATCGGATTACCGCTCATTGACGAGTGCCTTACTCTTAGAGCTTCGACTCTTCGACCTTTCGACTCTTCGACAAGACTCATGCTGCTTTGGCGGCCGCGACGACTTTCTTGGCGGCGTCGGTCAGGCCCTCAGCGTTGATGACTTTGATGCCGCTGTTGGCGAGAATTTTGCGGCCCTCTTCCACCTCGGTGCCTTCGAGCCGGACGACCAGCGGGACGTTGAAATCAACTTGCTTGTAGGCTTCGAGGATCGCGTTGGCGATCGTCGTGCAGCGCATGATGCCGCCGAAGATGTTCACCAGCACGGCCTTCACGTTCTTGTCGGCCAGCAGAATGCGGAAGGCTTCGGTCACCTGCTCGGTATTGGCGCCGCCGCCGACGTCGAGGAAGTTGGCCGGCTCGCCGCCGTGGAGCTTGATGAGGTCCATCGTGCTCATCGCCAGGCCGGCGCCGTTCACCAGGCAGCCGATGTTGCCTTCGAGCTGCACGTAGCTGAGGCCGGCGTTGCCAGCGCGGACTTCGGCCGGGTCTTCTTCGGCAAGGTCGCGCAGCTCGGCGAGGTCCTTGTGACGGAAGAGCGCGTTGTCGTCGAAGTTGATCTTCGCGTCGAGCGCCAAGAGCTCGCCTTGCTTGGTGACGACCAGCGGGTTGATCTCGGTAATGCTGCAGTCGAGATCGACGAACAGCTTGCAGACGCCCTTCATCAGCTTCTGGGCGGAGCGGACGCTGTCGCCGGTGATGCCGAGGCGGTAGCAGAGCTTATTCACTTGGAACGACTGCAGGCCGGTCGCCGGGTGGAACGGCTCGATGTGGATGAGTTGGGGCGTCTTGGCGGCGACCTCTTCGATGTTGACGCCGCCTTCGGTGGAGACCATGAGCACCGGGAGGCCGCGGGCGCGATCGACGACGATGCCGAGGTAAAGCTCGCGGGCGATGTCGCAGCCGGCTTCGACGAGGACTTGCTGTATTTTTTTGCCCTCGGGGCCGGTTTGGATGGTGACGAGTTCTTTACCGAGCAACGCAGCCGCGGCGGCTTTCGCTTCGTCGCGCGTGCGGACAAGCTGGACGCCGCGCTGCTGCGGGTTGTCCTTGATCGTGCCTTTGCCGCGGCCGCCGGCGTGGATTTGGGCCTTCACGACGGCGAGCTTGCCGCCGAGCTGGTCGAACGCAGCGGCGGCTTCATCGGGAGTGCGGGCGACAACGCCTGTGGGGACGGCGATGCCGGCTTTGCGGAAGAGTTCTTTGCCTTGATATTCGTGGATTTTCATGGGTTTTCCGGTGAGAACGCCGGGGCCGGCGCGAGTCGTTTTGTTGGGCGTTTCTGGCGTAAGGCGTGAAGTATAAGGCGCGTCGGCACGGAGGCACAACCGGCTGGCTTGCGGGCCGCCTGACGCGCGGCGGGGCATCTGCGAGAATGGCACGATGCCTTTCAATTCTGTCAACCGGCGGCGTGGTGCGGCGCGATGCAAGCGGGGTTGGGCGCGTTTGGCGCCGGCCGTGCTGGCTGTTTTTATTTCGACGGCCGTGGCGAATGGTGACGACGCGGCTGTTGAGCCGGTGGCGCTTGAAGGGCGCGCGCAGGGCACGACTTACCACATCAAGTACTGGGGCAAGGGAGCGGCGTCGCGCGAGGAGGTACAAGCAGCGGTTGATGAGCTGTTGAAGCGGTTCGATCGGGAGATGTCCACTTATCGTGATGATTCGGAGATCTCGCGGTTCAATCGTAGTGGTGGCGGCGAGTGGTTCACCGTATCGCCCGAAACGGCGTATTTGGTTAAGAAGGCCGTTTACTACGGGCGGCTGACGGACGGCATACTCGACATCACCGTCGCGCCCGTTCTGCGATTGTGGCACTTCGGGCCTGGGGGTTCGAAGGAAAAGGGGCCATTGAAGCCGCCGTCGGATGAGCAGTTGGACGCGGCTAAGAAGCTGGTGGGGCTGGATCACCTGCGTGTTCGCCGTGAGCCGTCGGCGCTGTGGAAGGACGCCGCGGGCGTGGAGATCGAGCTGTCGTCGATTGCGCCGGGGTATGCGGTCGATTTGCTCGTGAAGCGGATCAAGGCGTTTGGGTTTGCGAATGTCATGGTTGAACTAGGCGGCGAGGTGCGGGCCGTCGGCGTGCGTGCGGATAGTTCGGCGTGGCGGATCGGCATCGAGCGCGCCCGTCCGGATGAGCCGGGGATGCTGCGCGTCTTGCCGCTGAAGGACATGTCCACCAGCACGGCCGGCGACTACAAGAATGTGCGCACGGAAGACGGCCAGCGGGTGACGCACATTATTGACCCGCGAACCGGGCAGGCGCTGCCCTATCGCGGCGCCGCGGTGACGGTGGTGGCCGAGACGGCTTTGGAGTCCGATGCGCTCGATACGCCGCTGTTGATCATGGGATCAACCGCCGGCTATGAGTGGTGCGTGAAGCACAAGGTAGCGGCGCTCTTTCAGGAGTGCGGAGCGGCGGAACGATCGAGTGACGGCGAGGACGGCGGCTTGGCGGTTCGAACGACGCCGCGGTTTGATGCGCTTTTGAAAGGCGTCGAAGGAGCGAAGGCTGGCGCCGCGGCGTCCCATCACAAGTGACCGCTGCGCGGTCACTCAGTTGCCGTGAGTTGGCCGCGGTAGAGCTGCACGCCGGGGAAGTCGCGGTCGGGCTTGATCCAAGATTTCTCTTGCAGGTACTTCAAGATTCTGCCGTCGGGATCGCCGTGGAAGGGACGCGTGTAAAGCAGCCAGAAGCGGCCCTGTGGCGCGGCGAGTGACTTCAGGTCGTCCAGCCACTTGACCATCGCGGCGTCGTCGAGTGGCAATGAGCCGCGGACGTCGGCTTCGGTTCGCGGGTGGATGGTCCAGCTCGATGTCGATGGTTCGGGCGTGGCTGAGGTTGTTTCGGCGCCGTGATCGACGTAGGGCAGCCAGTTGAAGAGCGTGTTCGGGCCGTTCAGATAGTATCGCACGGGCGGGGCCATGTAGTCGGAAACGACAAACATCGGCGCCTTGTTGTCCGGCGAGCTTTCAAGGTATTCGGCGACGGCGCGGATATCCTCGTTGGCGTAACGTGGATGGTCGTATCGGTTTGCCAGCGCGATCAAGTTCACGAGACCAATGGCCGCGAGCGCTAGTCGCGTCAGGAAGCGATTCACTCCGGCTGCTGGACGCGCGGCGCCCGCGGCCAGCCACACGAGAAGGGGGGCGACGATCCAACTCCAGTAGCGCACCTTGGGGCCGACGTCCGCCAGGGCGCCGGCCAAGCCAATGAGCGGAGCGGAGGCCAGTACGAGCACCATAACGCCGACGCCAAATGGCCTGCGGCGGAGTTCAAGCCAGCCTCGGGCCATTAGCCAAAACGCCGCGGGAATAAAAATCGCTGCCCAGGGCGCGGCGGCTTGGACGGCGTCGCGCATTCGCCAGGTGTGCAGCTCACTTAGCGACGGGCCGAGCGAAAATCCGCCGAAGAAGGCGAATGCCGTGTGGCCGAGCGTGGCCAGCAGCGGCGCCTTGGCGACGAAGCCTTCGGCCTGGTACTCGATATCGCCGGGCAGCAGCAGCATGACGGGAAAGCTGAGGCAACCGATAGCCGCGAAGGCCGCGAGGCCGCGCCGAAGCTCAGGCCAGGCTGGCCGGCATCCGATGAACAGTAGTCCCAGGATGGCGGTCGTGGGGGCGGCGTAGTAGTGCGTGTACAGGTTGAGCACGGAGGCCACGACGAACGCGGTCCAGGCGCGTTTGCCGCCGGTTTGTAGAGCTTCAAAAAAGAATGCCAACGAGGCGCTCGTGAGGCACACGTACAGCGAATAGGCCCGCGCTTCTTGCGAAAAATAGACCAGGAGCGGCGAAATCGCGGCCAGTCCGCCGGCGATGAGGGCCGCGTGTTCGCCAAGTTGCAGTCGAGCCCAACGATAAATGAAGTAGACCGTAGCGAGGCCGGCGAACACCGAAAGCCAACGGCCGCTTTCCGGCGAAGGCGACAGCTGCGTCCAACCCGAAAGCACGAGTTGGTACAGCGGAGGAAAGCCGTCGGGATATGTGACGATTTCCGCCGGCGCGAGCCGGGCGACCGACGCTTCGACGATTTCGTCGCTCGACAGGCTTTGCGCTTGCAGCCGCCAGGCGCGCAGTCCGAGCGCGAACAGCAAAATAACGAGAATGCTCAGCCAATGCTGCGTGCGGCTTGTCTCTTCGACCCTATCAGCAAGCACGGTGGTCATTCCTCGAGAGAGCCGACCAGCGCGGCTGGCCGCGATGATTCGGCCGGCTCCCTTTCATAGGCGCGCGCCGAGGCGACTTCAGACGCGAGACCGGCGGCGATGTTTGTAGCGTAGGCGCGGGCATGCTCGCGCATCGTAACTATACGTCGCCGTTTGGCGAGCAAATCGAGCGCGCGGCCGGCCATTTTCAGCTTTTTCGCGGCTGGGAGGTTCATGGCGGGGAAGAAAGATAGGTCCCGGTCGTCGTCGCCGCCGAGGAAATCGAGCGGATGGAGCAGGATCGACGGCTCGACCCCGAAGATGTCACAAAGTCGCAGCGCCGTGCGGAAATAGGCGATGGCCAGGGCTTCGCTGAACTGGCCGAGGTACAGCAAGTAGCTTAAGTGAATCGGCAGTTTCACCACCGGCATCGTGGTGACGGGGATTTCAACCAGCTCGCGCGGCAAGCCAGGCCACTTGTATGGCCGCAGTGGGCGAAACCCTTCGGCGAGTTTGCCGAAGAGCTGCTTGCGCTCTTTGCGCTGGCGGCCGCTGAGGTTCGCGTGGAAGAAATAGTAGGCGCGAGCCAGCGGGCCGAGGAACGTGGGAAACGTGGAGGCGTCGTACTCGTAGCCGCGGCGGGCGAGCTCTTCCAAAAGCGGCTGCGAGAAGCTGTAGCCGGGACCGCGAAAGCCGACGGGGCGCTCGCCGGTGGCGAGTTCCAGGGCGTCTTCGGCGCGCGTTAATTCTTCGGAGAGCTGCTCCGGCGAATAGAGATGCAGCCAGGGTTCATGATGGAACGAGTGGTTGCCGATTTCATGGCCGGCGCCGGGAATCGAGCGCAGCGCGGCGTGGTTCTTTTCGAGCACGGCGTCCTGGCCGACGATGAAGAACGTGATCCGCAGACCTCGTTCGGCGAGCATCTTCAAGACGCGCGGCACGACGACGTCCAGGTAGCTGGGAAAAGATTCCCAGCCCGGATCGCCGTGGGTCTTCAGGTACGACCACTTGTTATCAAGGTCGAGCGACAAGCTCGCGAGCGGCTTGGTCATGGCTCTCCAAGGGCTTGGCGACGCGGAGCCATTCGGCGCCGTCGAGGCGGATCGTGGCGGATGACTGGGTCGTTGGGATGGCCTGCGCCAACACTTTTTCGAAGGCGTCGTCGGCAAGCTCGATCACCTCGTTGACGTTGAGCGTGCCTTTGACGACGTGGGCGGAATTCACGGCGAAGACGTTCGGCACGTCGGTCGCCAGGGGCGGCAGGCGTTCGGAGTAGTTGAGCGTCGGCAGGGCCATCACGTGCTTGACGCGGGAAACGCGGAGAGCTTTCACGTGGTCGCGCTTCAGGTCCGGATACATTCGCTGGAGGCCGGCGAGGAAGCGGTCTTCGAGCTCGTGGTCGGACCAGTTCCAGGCTTCGTCGTCCGCGGCGGCGTACCGCGGGAGGTATACGAGGTGATTTCCGCCGATCTCGGTCGGATCGATCAGCGCGGTCATCTCGATCACCGCGGTGAAGGGGAAACCCGGATCGGTGATGTTCGTGACGTAGTAGCCGCCGAGCGGCCGCGTGAGTAGCACCGAGGCGCAAAGAATTCCTAAATACTGAATCGCGTCGTGCCGCTGCCGCTGGTCTTCGCCAAGCTGCGGGCACACGTGCGTGATGACCGAAGACGGCGTGGTGAGCACAACGCGATCGAACCAGCGCGAGCCGCGGTTGAAATCGACGAGCACCTGGCCGTCGGGCTGAGCCGCGACCGAGCTGACGCGGCAGCCGGTGTAAAGCTCGACGCCCTCGCCCTGCAGGACCTCGGCGAAGCGCTCCAACACGCGGGCGTAGCCGCCGCGAACGTAGCCGAACATTTCTTTCTTCAGGCCGCTGTGGCGGGCGGCGTACATGCGGGCAATCGTCGCCCAAATGAACGCCGCGGATGTTTGGCGATAGCAGTCGCCAAGCTTGGCCTGGAGGAGTGGCTGCCAGATCTTGTGAAAGGTGCGTTTGCCGGAGAATTTGCGGAGCCAATCGGCGACGAGGACCTGCTCGAGCGGCTTCCAGTTCTTGATCCGCGACGCGGCGGCGATGGTGGCGCCGAGCCGCAGCTTGTCGATGAGGCCCAGCGGAGGGAATCGCAGAAATTCCAGTGTGTTGGACATCGAGTGCAGCCGGCCATCGGTGTAGAAGCCGGTGCGCGTCTCGACCCAGCGCATGTCGTCTTCAAGGCGCAGCTCGCGCAGGAGGGCTCGCAGGCGAAGGTCCGAAAGGAGCGTCACGTGGTAGTGCCGATCCCAGGTCGTGGAACCGAGTTGCCAGGCGCTTGCGAGGCCGCCGATTTCCGGCGCACTTTCCAAGACGGCAACCTGCTGGCCGCGCTGGGCGAGGCGATGCGCAAGCGTCAAGCCGAGCATGCCGCCGCCGACAATGCCCCAGCGGCAACCGGTCGTGGCGGCGGCGTCGCTCATGAAGTCACCAGGGCGGGTTCTTTCGTGATTTCGAGCACGTGGCCGTCGCGAATCTCGTAGGGGGCGCCGCAACTTTCGCATTCGACGGCCGCGTTTTGCACCGGCTCGCCCGCCGGCCAGCGGCAGGTGAGGTGTCCGCAGCGGCAGACGGCGCCGATGGACCGCGCGGGATTGCCGACGACCAGGTAGAAGTCCGGCACGCTGCGCGTGACCACGCTCCCCATGCCGACCATCGCGAAGCGACCGATGCGGAGGTTGCTGCCGATGGTGCAGCCGGCGCCAATGGTGGCTCCGGCGGCCACCACGGTCTCGCGCGTTTCCTCGTCCGGATCCGACGAGCGCAATCGCTTTAGATCCGGCGTGGTCGCCCTCGGGAAGACGTCATTGGTGAAGATTGTGCCGGCGCTAATCATGACGCCGTCTTCGATCGTCACGCCGTAGCAGATGTAGACCATCGCGTTGAGTTTGACGCGGTGGCCGATCTTCACGTCGTAAGCGATGTAGGTCTTCTCGCCGACGATGCACTCTTCGCCCAAAACGGCCCCGCGGCGGATGTGTACGCTGTCCCATACGCTTGTGCCTGGGCCGAGCGTGACGTTGGGTTCGATGAGCGCTGTCGGGTGGATGCGGATGGAGGAGTCTGACATGGGTTGAACGTTGTGGAATTGAAAAAAACTCTGGCGCAGCCCCGACCTAGCTAGGTCGGTGTTATCAGGCGGCGAATTCTTCTCGGGGTTCGACGATGGGCTCCCAACTGCCGCGAGAAAGGGAGCGGTACGCGGCTTCGATGACCTGAACGGAGGCTAGCGCGTCTTCGGGCGTTACGACGAGCGCCTCGTCGCCGCGCACGGCCCCGGCGAAGTTTTCGATCTGCCGCTTGAACGCTTCGACCTTGTTGTAGCCGGAGCCGAAGACGGTCCAGTCGGAATCGCCGGTGCGGCGGTACTTCGACTCGCGCCAGCCGACGAGGATAGTGCCAGCGCTGCCGTATACGGCGATGAAATACGGCAGCTCCTTGCTGACGCTCCATGAGAGGTCGATGCTGCCGAGCACGCCGTCGCGGCTGCGGACGAACATCTTGGCGGTATCCTCGACCGGCAGAAACTGAATGCGGTGGCCCTCCATTGCCTGGACCTCGGCGAGCTCCCCGAGACAGTAACGCGTGACATCGACTGAGTGCGTGCCGTTGTCGATGAGGACGCCGCCGCCCGCCACGGCCGGGTCGGAATTCCAGCGATTGGTCATGTCCACACGGCCCGTGAAGACGTTCTCAAAAAGCACGACTTCGCCGATCACCCCGTCGGCGATGAGCGACTTGGCCTGCGCCACATCGGCCACGTAGCGGAACTTCGACGCCATGGTGAAGACCAGGCCGCGGAGATCGGCGGCGCTGATCATCTCCATCGCGGCGGCCGAGTCGATCGCGAGCGGCTTTTCGCACAGGACGTGCAGGCCGCGGTCGAGCATGTCGCAGCAGATGTCGCGATGCGTCACCGGCGGCGTGCAGACGATGACGGCGTCCAGGTCGGCGCCATCGGCCATCGCTTCGGCGGTTTCAAACGCGGAGCCCCCCGAGGCGGCAGCCATCGCTTCGGCCGCGGCGAGCCGGCAGTCAGCAACGGCGGCCAGCCTGGCTTTGGTCGTCTGACCGAAGGCTTGCGCATACGCCTGCGCGATCGCGCCAGCACCGACGAGTCCGAAACGGACCGGATCATTTTGGAATGAGTCGTTCATATCCCCCATCCTGTTTTTTTAGCCAAGGTAAAGTTGATTAGCCGCGTCGCGAATGGCATCCACGACATACGACACGTGTTGGTCCGTGTATTTCTCGTTCAGCGGCAGCACGAGCACCGAGGCCAGCGCTGCGTACGTGCCCGGGAACTTCTCGCGGCGATAATCGATCGCTTCGGGGCGCGCGAGCGAGAAGGGGAAGCGGCTATTGCCGAAGGTGCGTTGTTCGCGGAGCACCTGGCACTCGAAAGCCGGCTTCTGGATGTAGCGCGGAGCGCAAAGGATTTCGCGCTCGCGGAGGCCGCGCGCGAGGCCGTCGATGCCGCCGGCGAACTTGGCGCCGTCCACCCGCAGGCAGTATTTCCAGTAGGTGTGCCTGGCGTTCTGATCGACGGCCGGCGTGCAAAGGCCGGGGAGGTCTTCGAGCCCCGCAGTCAGAGCGGCCGCGATGCGCGTGCGGCGCTCGACGAAGTCGGCGAGCTTTTCAAGCTGCGCGACGGCGACGGCGCCAGTCAGCTCGTTCATGCGGTAGTTGAGGGCGAGGAAGTAGTGGTCCGGCTTCGAGTCGCCGTAGCCCCACGCCTTGTTGATGAACAGGAACATGCGTCGAGCGAGGTCGGCATCATCGCTCACTACCAGGCCGCCTTCGCCGGTGGTGATATGCTTGCCCTGCTGCAAGCTGAAGCAGCCGATGTCGCCCCACCTGCCGACCTTACGGCCGTCGATTTCGGCGCCGAAGGCTTGGGCGCAGTCCTCGATGACCGGGATGCCGCGGCCGCGGGCTAGCTCCATAATCGCGGCCATCCGACAGGGATTGCCGAACAGGTGCGTCACCATGATGGCCTTGGTGCGGTCGCTCAGAGCGGCTTCGATCGTTTCAGCGGTGACGTTGTAGGTGAGCGGATCAACGTCGGCAAAGACGGGAATCGCGGACTGGTAAATGATCGGCGTCAGAGCGCCCATGTCGGTAATCGAGGTCGTGATGATCTCGTCGCCCGGCTCGGGATCAATCGCCGCAATGGCCGTGTGCAACGCCGCGGTGCCGTGCGAGCAAGCGTGGGCGTGCGTGGAGCCCATGTACTGGGCGAAGTTTTTTTCGAGGCGTTTGACGAACTCGCCCTTGGTGCTGGTGAGCGTGCCGCTTTCAATGGCGGCGGCGAGCTGCACCATTTCATCGTCGCCCAGCTCTCGGCCGGTGGCGTCCTGGTCGGAGGGGAGTTGGATTTTTTCGAGGGCGGGGCTTAGTTCGATGGCCACTGGTGTCGTCATCCTTCGGAGTGAGTAGTGGGTGGTGAGTAAGTGAGTAAGTGAGTAGGTGAGTGAGTGAGTGAGTGAGTGAGTTGCTTTAGTTGCCTAGTTTCGGGCGGTTAACTTGCTCGACGGAGGCGGGTGCGGGCGATTTTGGTCATGAGCCGCAGGTGGCCGAGCGAGGCGCGGACGATGCGCATCTTGGAATGACCGGCCGCTCTCGAGCGAAGCATGGCGGGGTGCTCGGCGACTCGGCCGCCGCGCTCCAGAACCTTCCAGAGTAATTCGGCCACGCCAACGAAGCGCTCATTTTCCAGCTCGATCGGAGCCACCGCGTCTCGGCGATAGACGCGGAAGCAGCTTGTGTAGCACGTGAGCTTGTGCCGGCAGAGACCGGCGTACATTTGCGAGGCCAGCCGCGACAGGCGCAACCGCCAGGCGGGGACGTTCACGACGGCGCCGGCGCGGTGGTAGGGCGAGGCCGTGACGATGTCTACGTCGGCGGTCAACTGCGGCACGAGTTCGGCGATGAGGAGCGGATCGTAGGAGCCGTCACAATCGATTGACACGACGATGTCGTTGCAGGCCGCGCGAATGCCGGTTTGGATGGCCGCCGCGATGCCGCGGTTCTGGCCGTGCTCGATCACGCGGTAGTTCGGTCGGGTTTCGATGGCTTGCCGGAGCAGTTCGGCGGTGCCGTCGGAGCTGCCGTCGTCTACCAGGAGAAACTCGAACTGGAATTTGCGATCCAGCACCGACTGGAGCTGCGTGAGCGAATTCATCAACAGCTCGAGGCACTCACACTCGTTGTAAACAGGCACGACGACCGTCACGGCTTCAACCGCGGCGGTTGATTCGGCGCGACTTCCGCCTGGTGAGGCGTGCCGTGCGGAGGTCGATTTGTCTGGGCTTAAAATGGACATGATTGGGTTATTCGATTTCCATTCGATTGGGAACAACTGATGAGTCGGCTAACCGTAAAGCATTTGCCCCTGGGGCGGCTCGAGTTCCTCGGCCTGGACGTGGTGTAGGTTTAGCGCTTGCAGTGTGACGAGCGCTAGGAACGCGGGATTCAGTAGCACGTAGCGGCGCCACAAACGTCGCGGCTCCTTGAGTAGCCGGTAGAACCATTCCAGGCCCCAACGCTGCAGGAGCGGAGGCGCTTGCGGCAGGAGGCCGCTGTGAAAGTTGAACGCGGCTCCGACGGCGATCGTGGGGATGGAAACCGACTCGCGCGCCTCGTAGGCGAAGACTTCCTGGCGCGGACAGCCGAGGCCGACAAACATGATGCGGGCGCCGCTGGACTTCACTTCCTCGACGAGTTGGTGCCATTCGGCAGGCGAGAGCGTGCGGAACTTGGACGGCCGCACGCCGGCGATTTGCAGGTTTGGAAACCGTTCGGTGAGTTTTTGCGACAGCGTTTGGAGTAATGATTCGCTGCAGCCAAACAGGAACACCGGCAAGCTTTTATCGGCGGCGGCGCGGCAAATTTCGAGCATCAAGTTCGGGCCGTAGACCCGGTCAGGCAGCTTCGCACGATGCAGCAGGTTCAATCCCCAGCGGACGGGTTGGCCGTCCGGACAGACGAGATCGAACTTATTAAGGCGGTAACGATGCGCGGCATCCAACACTCCGGTCATCACGCCGTGTACCGCAAGCGCTGAGACGGCCAGCGGCTGGCAGCGCCGCGCGGCGTCAATAATCTTCGACACCGCGGCCGCGTAATCGACCGCGTCGATGCCGACGCCCAGCAGTTTGTGCTTGCCGCGATCGATCATGCGACGGCCGCCTCCATCCAGCGTTCGACGTTGGCGTCGTAGATTTCCTGCAGGATTTCGGGCACGTCGTATTCGAGCCGCCAGTGCGGGTAGTCGGCCTGGAACCGCGAGAGGTCGCTGATCCACCAGATGTGGTCGCCGGCGCGGTTCTGCTCGGCATAGGTCCACTGCATTTCACGGCCGACGATCTGCTCGCACAGGCCGATGGCCTCGAGCATCGAGCAGTTGCTGGCCCGGCCGCCGCCCATGTTGTAAACGGCGGCGGAGCGCGGGTCGCGGAAGAAGGCGTCGAACGCGCGGATGAGGTCGTAGCTGTGGATGTTGTCTCGCACCTGCTTGCCGCGGTAGCCGAACACCGTGTACGGCTGGCCGGTGACGGCGCATTTCATGAGGTAGGCAAGGAACCCGTGTAGCTGCGTGCCGGAATGGCTGGGGCCGGTGAGGCAGCCGCCGCGGAAGCACGCCGTGTGCATGCCGAAGTAACGGCCGTATTCCTGCACGAGCATGTCGGCGGCGACTTTCGAGGCGCCGAACAGGCTGTGCATCGATTGATCGATCGACAGGTCCTCGCTGATACCGCCGGCGTATCGGTGGTCCGGCTCGATCTCCCAGCGCGTGGCGTGTTCGACAAGCGGCAGGCGATTGGGGGCGTCGCCGTACACTTTGTTCGTGGAGGTGAAGATGAACACGGCGGAAGGGGCGTGATGCCGCACGGCTTCCAATAGGTTCAGCGTGCCGACGGCGTTCACCGAGAAATCGGTCTTTGGTTCGCGGGCCGCCCAATCGTGCGAGGGCTGAGTGGCCGTGTGGACGACGAGCTTCACGTCGGCGCCGTAGTGGCGAAACAGGGCGTCGATCGCGTCGCCGTTGCGGATATCGATCGATTCGTGCCGGTAGCGATCACCCAGCTCGTTTTCGAGGCGTTCGCGATTCCAACAGGTCGAGGCCTCCTCGCCGAAGAACCGGCGGCGCATGTCGTTATCGACGCCGACGACGTCCAGGCCCTGCTCGGCAAAATAGCGGCTCGCCTCGGACCCAATGAGCCCGGCGGAACCTGTGATGATGGCTACGCTCATACCGACAACCTTTGAGTGACAGCTTGTTTTTTCTTGAGGGGGTTGCCGCCTATGTCTTTCATTGCCCCGACTCTGCTTGCCTTCAGCCGGCGGTCGGCCTCATCCCTGGCGATGCGGTAGATTTCCATCAGGCGCTTGTAATTTTGTTCGCGCGTGAACCGCCGCTCGAATTCCTGGCGAGCGCGGGAGCGCATTTCGAGGTAGTTGTCGGCCCGGTAGAGTCGATGCACGGCA
>JAICUM010000643.1 GCA_025935855.1 Pirellulales bacterium
GCCCGTCTTCACCTCTTTCAGCTCACAGCGGCGGCGGGTTTGCACTTGCATCTTCACGCCCCCCTTTCGCTGCGCTTGCACTTCGTACGGAAAGCTCCAGTGGTCGCCGACGGCCACGGACTCCTTCGGAAGCTGCATCGTGATCGGCATATCCTCCATCGGCTTCGGCTGCGGGTGCTTCTCCTCCCGAAGCTTCACCTCGCCGTCCGGCGCGATGCGCACCAGCGTCAGCGGCACGCCCAGGGCTCCGGCGGCCTGTTCAAAGCCGCGCGGCGGCTTGACGTCTTTCCGGCTGTCGTAGGTCCGCGTGGGCCGTTCCGTGCCTTGGTTGCTCATGCGAACCCATTCGACCAGATGGATAAACTCCATCTCACCGTTGGGCAGCACGTCGGTCACGCGCCACGCCTTGACCGAGTCGCTTTGCGTCTCGGCCTGTTGAGTCGAGGTCTCGATCGTTGTCCGGACGCTGGTGGCGTGCTCGACGCTGTAGCGCAGAATTTCGCCGGCGGCGAATTTGTATTGCAGCCGGTACTTCGGCGCCGCGCCCGTGACCGCATTCGTTTCCTCGGCGCTAACCAGCGCCGGCAGAAGCGCGACACACGCGAAAGCAAAGAATGTCGAGATCGATTTCATGACCGGCGCCTCCTTGCGCTCGAGTCGAGTCGTTCACTGCAATTCGTTGAGTTTCAGCCGCCCGCCCCAGCCCAGCTTCTCTCGCAGCGTGCGGTAGTAGCCACGGCCGCGAACTTCAATTAGCTGGAACTCGGCGCTCGATCGCTCGATGCGAATCCGATCCTCCGGCGATACCTGGCAAATCAACTTGCCATCCACCAAGAGCGACGTCCCGTCGTTCGGCTTCGGCACGGCAAGCTCATACACGTGGTCGGCGCCATCCACCACCGGCCGATTCGTCAGCGTGTGCGGGCAAATCGGCGAGACGACGAACGTCTGCAAGCTCTTCTGCATGATCGGCCCGCCGGCGGCGAGGTTGTACGCCGTCGAGCCGACGGGCGTGCTCACGATCAAGCCGTCGCAACTATAGGTAGTCGCCAAAAGAGCGTCAACGTAAAGCTGCACCTCGATCATCGAAAACGGCGGTCCTGCTAGCACCACCGCCTCGTTGAGGCCCAGCGTGCGCGACTGCTCGCGGCCGCCGCGCGAAACGCTGCACTCAAACATCAAATGCCGCACGATGCGGTACTCGCCGGCAACCACTTGCGGCAGGATGTCGTCGAGATCCGCCGGCTGAATATCAGCGAGAAAGCCCAGCCGGCCCAGATTTACGCCCAGCACCGGCAACTGCTGGTAGCCCATCAGCCGTGCGGCCCGCAGGATCGAGCCATCGCCGCCAAAGACGACCACGAGGTCCGCTTGCACCTCGGGCAGCGGCTGCGAAAAGTCATCCACCGAAGCGGCGACCTGAACGTGACGCTCGATGATCGAGCGAAGATGCGCGGCGCGCTCGACTAGCGCCGAGCGCGTGCCATCGACGAGCAAAATCGCCCGAAGCTTGCTTGTCGTCGTCTCGCTTTCTTGCGTTTTCCCTGGCATTCTTCACAGCCTACCAGCCGAAGATAATTGGGAAAGAGTGACTGAGCTATTTTCGCCGGGCGGCCCTCAAACTTTTTGCTAGAATGGCAGGCATGGAACCCTTGATCCTTTCCTCTGAACTACTCGACGCACTGAATCGAGCCGCCGGGAATCCGGTCTTCTTGCTCGACCCCGCCACGGGACAGCAAGCGGTCGTGCTGAAGGCCGAGGTCTTTCACGCCCTGGAAAAGCACTTTGATGTCCGCGAAACATATCCAGCGCAGGACGCGGCGCTGGCGGCTGTCTGGGATGATCCGGAATTGGACGAGTACAACGAAGCCGGTCACTAATCGATCATGGTTTTCCGACGCGGCGATGTCGTACTTGTCCAGTTTCCATTTGCGTCCCAAGCTTCCGGCAAGTTGCGCCCGGCGCTCGTCGTGCAAAATGATCGCGACAATCATCGCCTCAGCAATGTAATCGTGGCGGCAATCACGACCCGCACGCATCACTCGGGCGAGCCTACTCAACTGCTCATCGATCCCAGCTCCGCCGAAGGTCAGGGATCGGGACTAAATCGAGCATCAGTCGTCAGTTGCGAGAATCTGGCGACGATCGAAAAGCGATTAGTCAGAAAGCGACTCGGAACGTTGCCGCAAGTCGCCATGAGTGAGATCGACAACTGTTTGAAAGCAGCATTACACTTGTCTTAACGATGCAAGCTCTCTGGCCGCGGGACGTGCGCGCGGCACGCCGCGAGAATCCCCGGCACGTCGAGCCCCAGGTCGGCCAGTAGCTCATCCCGCTCGCCATGCTCAATGTAATGGTCTGGAACGCCCAGCCGCGTCACGTGACTGGCGTCCACTCCCGCATCGGCACAAGCTTCCAGCACCGCGCTGCCGAAGCCGCCCGCCAAGGCCGCTTCTTCCACCGTAACGACCCAGGGGCAATCGCGCACCGCGCCGACGATCGCCTCGGCATCCAGCGGCTTGAGGAAGCGCGCATTGATCACCCCGACTTCCAGGCCTTCGTCATGCAGCTTCTCGGCGGCTTCGAGACAGCGATTCACAAGCGCCCCACAAGCGATCAGGCAGC
>JAICUM010000044.1 GCA_025935855.1 Pirellulales bacterium
AGTAGCGGCGGTTTTTAACCGCCGTTGTTCTGAGCGAACGGCGGCGTTTATGATTGATGCTCGGCCTCGTTCCCTACGGCACGGCGACTAGAAGTCGCCGCTACTTCGCGTGGAGCGCCCGGCGTTGATCGACTCCTCGCGCGAAACTCGCTCGTCACTGGTCCGTTGGATCCCCGTGTTGCTGACCACGGGAATCATTCTGGCCGCGGGGCCTCCGGAGGGCGTCACTCGCAACGGCTGGTGGACGGCCGCGGTGTTCGCCGGAACAATCGTCGGGTTCCTGTCCCGGCCGCTTTCGATGGGCCCGATGGTGCTGGCCGCTCTGGTCACCCTCGTGGCCGCCGGCGCCTTCGGCGCGGGAAAACACGCCGCGCACGCCGTGCTCGCCGGCTTCAGCGATGAAACCGTGTGGCTGGTGGTCGCGGCGTTCTTGCTGTCCGGTACCGTGGTCCGCACCGGGCTGGGAAATCGCGTCGCGCTTGGGTTGATCAGCGTGCTCGGCCGCACCACGCTTGGCTTGGGCTATGCCATTGCGGGGACTGAACTAGCATTGGGCCCCATCATCCCCGCCACGACGGCCCGCGGCGCCGGCGTCGTGGCGCCGATCGTCGCCGGCTTGAACCAGGTGCTCGGCTGTTCGCCGCATGGAAATCGCCGCTCGACAGGCGCCTATCTCGTTCTATGCGGGGCACACGCCAACCTCATCGCGGCCGCGTTGTTCTTCACCGGCATGGCGATGAATCCGCAGATCGGCGGCTACGCGTACGACCGCTGGCAGATTCGCTGGGACTGGACCGAGTGGTTCAAAGGAAGCTGCGTCCCCGGGCTGACGGCCATGGCGCTCCTGCCGTGGTTCCTATACCGCATTTGCCCGCCGGATTTGAAGGATGCACGGGAGGCGTCCGCCGAGGCCGCGGCGGAACTGGCCGCCATGGGGCGGTGGAGCTGGCGGCAAATCCTGTTGGCCGGGCTGCTCGCCGTGATGGTCGCCGCCTGGGCCACCGAAAAACTGCACGGATTGCACAGCACGAGCGTCACACTTCTTGGCATCGCGGCCATCCTCGCGCTAGGCGTCGATGGCTGGGAGAACTTCACCGGCGATCGCGCCGCGTGGGACGCGCTGATCTGGCTCGGCGGCCTCGTGACCATGGCCAACAAGCTCAACGACGAAGGGGTCACCACCTGGTTCGCCAACAACGTGGCCTCGCACGTCTCCGGTTTCTCGGGGCCGACGACGGCCGTGATTCTCGCGCTGATTTACTTTTTTTCGATGTACGGTTTTTCGATGATGACGGGCCACATCGCGGCGCTCGCCGTCCCGCTGTTCGCCGTGGCCAAAGCGGCCGATTGCCCGCCGCTGTTGATCGTCGCCATGGTCAGCTACTTCTCGAACCTCTGCGGCTGCCTGACGAACTATTCGACGGGCCAGGTCGTGCTGTACTTCGGCTTTGGCTACCTCTCGCCGCAAAAGTGGTTCAGCGTGGGGCTCGCAGTGGCGGCTTTCCATCTCGTCATTTGGCTGGGCATCGGCTTGCCTTATTGGAAGCTGCTGGGTTGGTGGTGAGGCCCGACGGCGTGAAAGCCTCCCGCACCCGGCTTCCGGGCGGTTATACTCTAGCCTTCGCCCCGCGGACCCAGGCAGCTCAATCATGCATCGCGCGAACGAAGCCCAACGGATCATCTGGACGAAGCTCCACTCAACGCTTTGCGTCTTCGCTTTGTTTCTCCTCGTTGCCCAACCAAGAACCGCGGCGGACCCAACGCCCCCCGACGGCAACGTCAGTTTCCAAAAGCAAATCCTCCCGCTCCTGCGCAAAAACTGCCAAGGCTGCCATCAAGGCGCTCAGAAGAAAGGCGGCGTCGATCTCACTAGCCGCGAAGGAATCCTCGGCGAGTCCGAGAGCGGCGCCACGGTCGTGAAGCCGGGCGATGAGAAGGCCAGCGAGCTGATCGCCCAAATCACCCCAAACGCTGCGGGCGAAGCCGCGATGCCGAAGGACGCCGCGCCGCTAAAGAAGGCGGAGATCGAGCTGATCCGCCGCTGGATCGCAACAGGCGCGGAGTTCGACGCGGCCGCCGAGCGGCCACATTACGATGCCAAGCATCCGCCGGAGTACGTCAAGCCGGCGACGATCACGGCAATCGATATTTCGCCCGACGGCCAGCTGCTGGCCGTCTCCGGCGTGAACGAGACGCTCCTCTTGGACGCGTCCGCTGCCGCGCAGGGCAAGCGGACCATTGTACGGCGGCTGATCGGCCAGTCGTCGCGCATTGAATCGCTAAAGTTCTCGCCGGACGGAACGAAGCTCGCCGTCGCGGGGGGACTGCCTGGCGAGGTCGGCGAGCTGCAAGTCTGGAGTGTCGCGACGGGCGAAGAGCTGGTCGCTCGGATGGTGACTGCCGACACGCTCAGCGGCGTCGCCTGGTCGCCGGACGGCAAGAGCATCGCCTTTGGCGGCTCGGACACGAACCTGTACGTGGTGAAGGCCGACACCGGCGAGCAACTGATCAACCAAGGCGCCCACAACGATTGGGTGCTCGACGCATGTTTCTCGAACGACGGCAAGTTCGTCGTCTCGGGCTCGCGCGATCAAACCTTGAAGCTCGTCGAGACTGAAACCGGCCGCTTCGTGGACAACATCACGGCCGTCTCGCCAAACGTGCCGGGCGGACCGGTCTTCGCCCTTGCTCGCCACCCCAACAAGGAGATGGTGGCCATCGGCGGCGCCGAAGGCGTGCCGCGTACCTACATGATGCACCGCGTGGTCGAGCGGCGCATCGGCGACGACAGCAATCTCGTGCGCGTGTACCCGGCCATGCCGGGGCGGATTTACGCCGTCGCGTTCAGCCCGGACGGAACGCGCCTGGCCGCGGCGAGCAACGAACGCGGCGCGGGACATGTCCAACTCTTCAAGGTGCCCGACGCCTTCCTGCCGCCGGACGACGTGAAAGCGATCGAAGCGAAAATCGTGGACGGCCGCACGCCGCAGGAAAAGCAGCGCATCGAGGCCTATAACCGTGACGGCGCCGAGCTAGCAGCCACGGCGGCCGGCGACTTAAACGCGGTATACGCCCTCGCCTTTCATCCCGACGGCCAAACGATCATCTCCGGCGGCGCGGACGGCGTCCTCCACATTCACAAGGCCGCCGATGGCGCACTCTTAGCGAACGTCGATGCGTTCGAGCTCAAGCCCCCCGCCGCCAAACAGCAAGACGAACTCGCGGCCGACGCCAACAAGCCGCCGGTCGAGTTTCTCACCGACGTCATGCCCGTGCTCGGCAAGCTGGGCTGCAACGCCGGCACCTGCCACGGCGCCCGCGTCGGGCAAAACGGCTTCGCACTTTCCCTGCGCGGCTACGATCCGCTGGCCGATCACCGGTCGCTCACCGACGATCTGGCCGCCCGCCGCATCAACCTGGCCGAACCTGAGCAAAGCCTCATGCTCCTCAAACCGACCGGCATGGTCCCTCACGGCGGCGGGGCCGTGCTGGAGCCTGGAACCCGACGGTACGAAATCCTCCGCCGCTGGATCGCCGAGGGCGCTCGCTACAACGCCCAGGCGCTGCGCGTCGTGTCGATTTCGCTATCGCCGCAGAACCCGGTGGTGAACGCCCCCGGCGAGACCGTCGCCATGAAGGTGATCGCCAAATACAGCGACGGCAGCGAGCGTGACGTCACCGAAGACGCGTTCGTCGATAGCGGCGACGCCGAGTGCGCCACTGCGGATAAGGCCGGCCATCTCACCGCCGTGCGCCGCGGCGAGGCGCCCCTCTTGGCGCGCTACGAGGGCTCGTACGCCGCGACGACGCTCACCGTGATGGGCGACCGCAACGGCTTCGAGTGGTTGCCCGCGCCGGTATACAACCACATCGACGAGCTCGTGGACGCGAAGCTCCAGCGGATGAAAATCGCCGCCAGCGGCCTGGCAACCGACGAGGCGTTTTTACGCCGCGTCTATCTCGATCTGACAGGCCTGCCGCCGACTTCCGAACAAGTGCGGGCCTTCCTCGGCGACAATCGCGACAGCCGCGCGAAACGCGCCGAGATGATCGACAAGCTCATCGGCAGCGAGGATTACATCGAAAATTGGACCAACCGCTGGGCCGACCTGCTCATGGTGAACAGCCGGTTCCTCGGCGCCGAGGGCGCGATCGGCTACCGCCAATGGATTCGCAAAGCCATCGCCGAAAACTGGCCGTACGACCGTTTCGTGCGAGAGCTCTTCACCTCCACCGGTTCGACGCACGACCATCCCGGCGGCTCGTACTTTAAGGTGCTCCGCGAGCCGGCCCTCATCGCCGAGACGACCACGCAAGTCTTCCTAGGCGTGCGGTTCAACTGCAACAAGTGCCACGACCATCCGTTCGAGCGCTGGACGCAGGACAACTACTACGGCTGGGCCGCGTTCTTCGCGGATGTGCGGCTGCAGAAAGACCCGGCAAGTGGCGACCGCGTGATTGCCGGCTCGGCCGTCGAATCCGCCCGGCCGCTATTTGAGATCGTGGACGACGGCGCCGATGGCAAGATGATGCACCTGCGCACCGGAAAGCAGTCCGCGCCCAAGTTTCCATTTCCCGTGGGCAAGATGGCGGCGGGTGACGACAAATCGAAAGAACCACTCCGTCAGCAGGCAGCCGACTGGATCACCTCGCGAGACAATCCCTACTTCGCCAGCAGCTACGTGAACCGCGTGTGGGCCCACCTGATGGGCGTCGGTCTGATCGAACCGATCGACGACATCCGCGCCGGCAACCCGCCGACGAATCCTGAACTGCTGAGGTGGCTCACCGACCAGTTCGTCGCCAGCGGCTTCGACGTGCGGCAACTCACCCGCATGATCTGTCAGTCACGCACCTATCAGCTTTCGCACAAGACGACGGAGTGGAACGAGGACGACCGCCGCAATTACTCGCACGCCTTGCCGCGGCGGCTACCGGCCGAGGCACTGTTCGACGCGGTGCATCTGGCGATTGGCTCGGTATCGCACCTGCCGGGCATGCCGCCGGGTACGCGGGCAGCCGAGCTTCCGGATTCAATGATCGAAGTCGAAAGCGGCCTGCTTTCCAAGCTTGGCCGCCCAGCGCGTGAGAGCGGCTGCGAGTGCGAGCGCACCAGTGAGCTACAGCTTGGCCCGGTGATGGCGCTGCTCAATGGCCCGACCTTTGCCGAGGCGATCGACGATCCAAAGAGCGAGCTGGCCAAGCTCGAAGCCAGCACGCGTGATAACGGCGCCCTGGCCGATGAAGTATTCCTGCGCGTGCTCAACCGCGCGCCAACCGCCGAGGAGCGAACGCATGCAATCGAGCTACTCTCCTCGCCGAGCAAGGAAGGCGAACAGCTCGCCGCGCAAATCGCCGAACGCACCGCCGTTCTGGACGCTGGATTTGAAGCGTGGCGACGAGAGAATCGACCGATGCGCTGGGAACCGCTCCTGCCGCTTGAGGCGTCGGCCAGCATGGGCGCCCAGCTCGCCGTGGAAGCCGACGGCTCGATCTTCTCCGCCGGCCCGCAGGGCAAGGGCTTCTACGCGGTGACGGCTGAGGCCCCCGCCGCGGAGATCACGGGAATCCGAATCGAGGCGCTCGCCGATGACCGCCTGCCGGCGAAAGGCCCCGGCCGCGCGCCCAATGGCAACTTTGTCTTGAGCCAACTGCGCGTCTTCGCGACGACCGCGGATAAGCCGGCCCAACGGCGGCCGCTCAAGTTGCGCGACGCCAAGGCGGACTTCAACCAGGTTGGTTACGGCGTCGCCGGCGCGATCGATAAAAAGCCAGACACCGGTTGGGCCGTCGAGGGCGGCATCGGCCAGTCTCACAGCGCGGTGTTCAGTTTCGCTAAACCGCTGAAAGCTGGGGAGGGCCGGCGGCTGGTCGTCGAGCTGGCTCAGCAGCATGTCGATGGCGCTCACATGCTCGGCCGGTTCCGCGTTTCTGTAACCAGCGATCAGCCGCCGTTGATGCGAAAGGCTCAGCCACCACAGTGGCAGGGGCTGCTCGCCGCGAACAAGTTGTCGCCGGCGGAAACGAACAAGCTGCACGCTTACTACTATTCGCAGGACGTCCAGTACCGCGAGTTGACGCAGGCCGGAGCGCTGCTGGCTAATCCGCGGTTGTCGGCGGTGCAGGACCTGGCCTGGGCGCTGATCAACAGCCCGGCGTTCTTGTTCAACCACTAGGAAAGCCGCGCAAACGAGGACGTTTTGTTGCCAGAATTCTTGCTTCGCCGATCGAAACTCGCCGCAATAAGCGCAGCCGCGCTGATAACCGCGCTTGGTTCCAGCACGGCATTCGCCGAAAGCCCGCCGCTCAAGGCGGAGCTCGTGAGCGTCGCCAAGATCTGGGACAAGGCGCCTCACAACGCGTTCACCGACTTGATCCGCTTTCGCGACCAGTGGTTCTGTGCCTTCCGGGAATCGCAGTCGCACACCGCCGGCGCCGGCAAACTGCGCGTGCTCCGTTCGCTCGACGGCCGAGAGTGGACTTCCACCGCGGAGTTGTCGCTCGATGGCTACGACCTGCGCGACGCGTGCCTTTCCGAGACGCCCGACGGTCGATTGATGCTTCTGGGCGGCGCTCAGCAAGTCCACGAGGGCAAGCGTCCCACCGGAACCGTCGTCAGCTTCTCGAGCGATGGCGAAGCGTGGTCGCCGCCGAAAATCGTGCTACCCCTCGGCCAATGGTTGTGGCGAGTCACCTGGCACGAGGGCACGGCCTACGGCATGGCCTACGCCACGAAGCCGGGCGAATCGCTCACGCTTGAAACCACCAAAGACGGACTGGCCTACAAGCCCATCAAGATGCTGCCGCCGCCCACTGGCTGGCCCACCGAAGCGCGGATCCGCTTTGATGCCAACGGCGCGGCGCTCTGCCTGCAGCGTCGAGACGGCGCCGAGAACACCGCGCTCCTCGGACGCGCCAAGCCGCCCTACGACAACTGGCAGTGGAAAGACCTCGGCAAATTCCTCGGCGGGCCAAACTTCATACAACTGCTCGGCGGCCAGTGGATCGCCGCCGGCCGGATCATCGACAAAAAGCCCCACACCGACGTCGCACTGCTGGACGCCGAAAAAGGCGAGCTCACGCCGCTGCTGACGCTGCCTTCCGGCGGCGATTGCAGCTACCCGGGCATGGTGTACCACGGCGGCCTGCTGTGGATCAGCTACTATTCCAGCCACGAAGGCAAGACCTCCATCTACTTGGCCAAAGTTCGGCTCCAGTAGCGGCGGTTTTCAACCGCCGCGTCATCCAAGGCAAAGCTCAATTCCACGGCGACTAAAAGTCGCCGCTACGAATCATGCCGTCATGGGCCAAACGCCACTGGGCGGCGCTCGCGGTGCTGGCCATCGTGGCCGTCACGGTGCTCATCAACCGCCTCGACGGCCGCGTCTGGTTCTGCAAATGCGGCGAGTTACGGTTTGTCATCGCCAGCGCCTACAGCGAGCACACCTCGCAGCACCTGTTCGATCCCTATTCGCTGAGCCACCTGCAGCACGGGCTCGTGTTTTACTGGTTATTGGCGTGGCTGACGCCGCGGCTCTCCTGGCAATCCCGCCAGGTTATTTCGACGGCGATCGAAGCGACGTGGGAAGTCATCGAGAACACGCCGCTGGTGATCAACCGCTACCGGGAGGCGACTGCGGCGCTTGGCTATGCGGGTGATTCGGTGGTCAACTCGCTGGGCGACGTCCTGGCCTGCGTCATTGGCTTTGCGGTCGCCGGAAAGATCGGCCCGCGGTGGACGATCGTCCTGTTCGTCGCGATCGAACTGGCCATGATTGCGACGATTCGCGACAGCCTGCTGCTCAACGTGCTGATGCTGTTCCGCCCAATCCAGGCGATCAAAGAGTGGCAAATGGCTCACCCGTAGCGGCGGCTTCTAGCCGCCGTGCCTGGAAGCGTTTGCGACGCAAGCGACCGGCGGCTGGAAGCCGCCGCTACGAAGCCCTCAGCTTCGCCATCTCTTCTTGCAGCTTATCGATCTCCGCCTGCAGCCGCGCCGGCTCGCGCGGATCATCCGGCTGCTGCTTCGCCCCCGCAAGCTGCTGCTGCAGCGTGAGGAGCTTCTGCCGAATGACCTCAACTCGCTTCTTCGCTTTCTTATCCATCGATTTGGCTCCTGAAAGTGTTCGAAGCGATTGATCGCTACATGTGATATGTGCGGAGCAATGCGCCGATGATGACGATCGCCATGACCGCCGTCCACGCGATCTTCAGCCAGCGGGCCATGTTCGCGCGAAAGCGTTCCGCCGCCGACGTACGGCCGGCCAGTATCGCCGCAATGAAAAACACCAACAACGCCAGCAGAAACTTAATGCCGAACAGCATGTGGTAACTCGTCGGCAGCGCGTGCCCCGCCGCTTTCTCCCCGCGCACGATGGTCACATAGTTGTACAACCCGCTCGCCAAAAGCAGAAACGTCGCGATGCCAACCCACCGAGCCCACACGCTTCGGCGATCGCCAAAGCACGCCGCGGCGCCGGACGGCGCGAGAATCGTCCGCATGTAAAACAGCCCGCCGCCGAGGATGATCGCGCACAGAATGTGGACGATCCGGCTAATGACCCGCGCGACGTACGGCCCGTCAATCTGCGGTTCCGCGGCTACCTGGCCAAGCGTCAGCAGGGCGTCAGTCACAATTGAAGGAAGGTGCATGGTCAACTCTTTGCGCGGGCATGGATCACAACCGATGGCACGATGGTAAGCCGCTCAGCGTACCGCGCCTAGCGGCGCTTCGTTGGCGGCTGCTGGTCCACCCATCGCCGTGCTTCCGCCAGGGCCTCGTCCTTCGTGCTGATTCGCCCTTCGAGCTGCATGTCCCGCAGGTATTCCAACAGCGCGGCAAAGTGCCGCCCGGATTTCAATCCGCCGGCGAGCAAATCATCGCCACTCGCCAACGGCGGCGGATTCCACTCCTCCGCGGGCCGGGCCAATTGTTGACGGCAGCGCGCCAGGCCCGCATCGTCCGCCGGCAGCGACGCCTCGGCGAGCGCCATCAGCTCCGCGCCGCCTTCGTGCGCCAACAGTCGCTGCAACTGCGGCCAGCCCAAAGTCGCCGCCTGCCGCATCTCCGGCCAAGGTTCCAGCAGCCACGCCGTGCGATCGATTTCCTTGTTCGACAGCCGCAATCGCTTGCCCAGAACCCGAGCTTCTTTCGCGGCGACCATTCCCTCGAGCGCCGCGGCAAACGCCAGCGCAAAACTCGGCGCCTGCAATTTCTCCAGTCGCAAAATCGCCGACTGCCACGCTTCATCAACAGCCGCCGCATGTTCCGCGAGCCCCGGCAGAATCGGCCGCAATAGTTCCGCTTCCGCCAGCAGCGTTAATCCATGAGCGCGACTGGCATGGACCAGAATCCGCCGCAGCTCAGCCGCGATGCGCTCGTTGCTCACCTGCGCTACGTCCGCCGCCATCGACTGAATCGCCGCCAGCGTCGCTTCGTCGAGCGCAAAGTCGTAAGTCGCCGCGAACCTCACGGCCCGCAACATCCGCAGCCGGTCTTCGGTGAACCGCCGCACCGGATCGCCGATCGCTCGCACGATCCGCGCCTCAAGATCCGGCAGACCGCCCACGTAGTCCACCACCTGCTGTTCGACCGGATCAAAAAACAACCCGTTGATCGTGAAGTCCCGCCGCTGGGCGTCGTGTCGGGCGTCGGTAAACGCCACCGATTCCGGCCGCCGGCCGTCGCGGTAATCGCCGTCGGTGCGAAACGTCGCGACTTCGACCGGCTCCAACGGCCGGGCGCCCAACACCGTGATCACGCCAAACGCGGCGCCGATGGCCAGCGTCCGGCGATGCCCAAACAGTTCGCGCACCTGTTCGGGCCGAGCGCTTGTTGCCACGTCGAAATCCTTCGGCGGAATGCCGAGCAACTGATCGCGGACGCACCCGCCGGCCCACAGCGCTTCATGCCCCGCGTGGCGCAGCCGCCGCACGACTTCGACGGCAAATTCTCGTTGAGCGGAAAAGTTATCGGCCACGACAAGAAATATATGTGTTGATTACTGCAAAACCGGTTCGCCGGCCATCAGAGATTCCATCCCGGCGGATATCCGCTCGATGCCGCGCTCCCGCGACTTCTCGTCCCAATCGAATGCGTGCTCCTCGCCCGTCTGCAGAAAGACAATCGCGCAATCTGCCAGCGGCTGTCCCAGCGCCTCCTCGCAAGCCAACGAGTACACCAGCATCTGAAGCGCGAACTCGCTCGCCGGCGTTTGGACGCCGTCGACCGTCGCGTGGTTCGTTTTGTAGTCTAACAGCCGCCAAGCGCCGGTCGCATCCTGGTAGAGGCAGTCAAGATAACCGTGAAAATACCGCCCGGCGTCATCACCGCCGGAAGAAATCCACGGCAACAGGAACTCGACTTCCCGCCGAACGCACGCCGCCTTGGCCAGCTCCTGCCCCCGCATTGACTTCAAGAATTCTTCGACAAGCTTCGCCGCATCCTCAGCGGCCCGCGCCCACTCCCCAACAACGAACTGCGGCGCCAAGAACTCACACACTTCTTGCACCTTCGCCGGCTTCTGAAAATCCACCCGTTCAAGCACCGCATGGACCAGGCTGCCGAATGCCATCCCGCGCGGGCGCTCGTCCGATTCAAACAACGCGCCCGAGGCGCCAGAGACCTCCGGGAGAATCTTTCCGCTCAGCCGCGAAAACGAGAATCGCTTCCGCGCTCGGCCATCCACGACAATCGGATCGGCCCCGCGTGGCAGTTCGCCGGCGCCTTGCTGTGCCAGTTCCCGCGTCTTCGCCACAAGCCGCTCCAGATCAGCCCCGCGCGCCACGCTTACCGTTTCATCATCAATGCGTGGAATGCTCGACGTCACGCGCACCTGCGGCGCGTCGTAGCCCGCCGGCAGCGGCCGCCGCAGCGAACCGTCCGCCAAATCAATCGTCCGGTTCACCAACTGCAGCCAGTCCCGCTTCGGCTTACTCGGATCTTCCATGCTGCTCGACAGCAGCAAATAGTCCGCCGCCCGCGTGCAGGCGACGTAAAACAGCCGTTTCCGCTCTTCAAGGTCTTCGAGGTTCTCCACTTGCCGATACAAGTCCATCCCCGCGCACGCCTGTTTGTCTTCCGTTTCAACCGGCACGAGCGGCCCCAGCTCCTCGTCGAGCACCGGCTGCGAACTGCCAAGGTTCCGTTGCCGATCGAGATCCGGCAGCACCACCAGCGGAAACTCCAACCCCTTCGCATAGTGGATCGTCATGATCCGGATGACGTCCCCCTCGGCCTGCGTCGCCGCCAGGGCTTCCTTCGGCGCCCGCAGCACGAACTCCGAAAGCTGCGTGATGAACCCCTGCAAGTCGCCCGGCGACGTGCGATCCAGCGTGCGCGCCTGCGCGATGAGCTTGTCGATGTTCGCCGCCTTGCGCTCGCCGAGAAACTCCGTGAGCAGCACCGCGTCGTACCCGGTCAGCTCCAGCGCCAGGCTCAGCAGATCAGCGACTAGCAGGCGATCCTTCTCCACGCGCAAGCGTGAAAGCGTCTCCGCCGCGCGGCGCACCTTCGCCGCTTCGAGCGCCGAAAGGACTTCCGGCGGCCGCGCCGCGTCCAGCGCCGCGTTCAGCGAGCCCGCCGATTGCACGAGCCAAAACAGCGTTTCGTCCGCCAGCGAAAACAGCGGGCTCCGCAGCGCCCCGGCCAGCGCGATCTCATCCACGCTGCTGGCGACGGTTCGCAGCAGATTCAGAACGTCGTAAATCTCCTGCTGCGAATAAAACGCATGCCCGCCGGCCAGATAGTACTCCAACCCGTGCGCCCGCAGAGCTTCCTCATACACCTGCGCATCGCTAAGCGTCCGCAGCAGAATCGCAATATCGCCCGGCTTGAGCGGCCGCGGCGTCGGCTTCCCGTTCAGCTCCTCGACGATGATCCGCTCTTCTGAATTGAGCAACTGCACCAACCGGCGGGCGATCCATTTGGCCTCCAGCGCCCGCGCGTCGTGCGCCGCGCCCCGGCGACGTTTCTTCACCGCCGGCGCACCCGATTCATCGTCCGCAGGCCCATCGCAACCCTCTTCCTCGCAAGGCGTCCACAGGAACTCCACTGCCGGCATCGGCGTGAGCTGCGGCCGATCAGCAGCTAACGGCTCATAATCCGCAAACGCCTCCTGAAACACCGCGTTCACGAAATCCGTGATCGCGGGCTGGCTGCGAAAATTCCGCGTGAGCGACAGCCGCCCCGCCGGCGGCAGTGCGTTCCGCAAATCGGTCGAAACCGCCGGCTCAGCCCCGGTAAAGCGGTAGATCGATTGCTTGAAATCGCCGACGGCGAACAGCCCGCGTTCCTGCCACCGCTCGCCGCAGAACGCCTGGATGATGTGTACCTGCAGCGGGTTGGTGTCCTGGAATTCATCGACCAACAGCAGCCGCGTCTTTTCCGCGAGTCGCTTGCGAACGGCAGCGTTCCGCGGATCGGTGAGCAGCCGGTAGGCGCGGGCCAGCAGATCGTCGAACTCCAACTGGTTGCGGCGAGCCTTCACATCATCAAGTGACAAGTTCACATCCGCCACCAGCCGCAACAGCGCGAGTCCCTGCTCCGCCGCTTCGCGAGCCGCCGCGGGATCGAACGGCTTCTTAAAACAGCTCTTGTCGATCGCGTCGCGCAGCTCCTTCGATGCGTCGCGAAACGCCGCGAAATTCTCCGGATCGTGCCAGTCCTTCTGCGTGCAAACGCCTTGCACGCGGGCCAAGCCGCGCAGTTGTTCGACCAATGCTGCCACCTGCTCGGAAGAGGACGCCTCATCGCACTTCTTAAAATGGTCCGCAAATACGGCGAGATGCGCACGAAGCTTGTCAGTCTTCGCCAGGCTGCCGCCAGTCAACCGCCGCAGCGTCGAAGCAGCCTCGGAAGTAACAATCTCCTTGAGCGCCGCCGGCGCCACGCGCGTCTCGAAAAACTCCCGCCACCGCTCCACCAGCTCCTCAGGCGTCGAATCCATCCAGCGTTCAATCGCATCGTCGCCGCGCGGGCCGGCGAGCGCCGCAATGTCGTTCCGCAGCCGGTCCAGCCCGCGCTTCGCCGCCAAGTCGAGGGCGTCGGCATTCTGCGCCAACAGCAGCCGGCGCAGCCGGTCGTCCACCACTTGCAGCTTTAAGAGCTGAGCCGCCGCCGCGTCGAGCACGTCGAACTGCGGATCAAGCCCCGCCTCGATCGCATGTTCGCGCAGCAGCTCCGTGCAGAACGAGTGAATCGTGCTGATCCGCGCCGCGTCGATTGACCGCATCAGCCGCTGCCACCGCCGCGCCTCCTCCGCCTGGCCGCTGGCGACCTCGGCCTGCATCCTCTCAAAGCATCGCTTGCGAATGCGGTCGCGCATCTCGCGCGCCGCCGCGTCGGTGAACGTGATCGCCACCAGCTCATCCAGCTCCGCCGAACCATCCTTCGTCGGATCGACTTCCGCCAGGAACCGCGCCGTCAGCGCGAATGTCTTGCCGCACCCGGCCCCAGCCGCCAGCGATACGCTGATGTCGCGGGCCTCCAGCACGGCCTGCTGCTGCGCGGTCAGCGGCGGATCATTCAGCACGGTGCTCACTCGCCCTCCTCCTTCGGCGGCAGCCACGCCTTCTCCAGGCTGCGAACGTGCGCAATGCGGCAGCCGGTGCTCAAGGGGCAGAACGCCGTGCAGTGCTCGTCGCCGCTCACCACCGGAAACCACCCGTGGCGAATCCCCGTGACAATCTCGCCGATGCGCCCCAGCAACGTCTCGCGCAAGTCCGTCCACCGTGCCGAAAATTGCACCCGGCCGTTCTTGATTTCGCCAATGGCCAATGGCCCGCCGCTGCGCAGCCCCAGGCCGAATCCCTTGCCGCGAATGCTCCAGTACCCCGCCGACAGCGGCGCTGCCTGCTCATCCGCCAGCAACAGCTCCGCCACCGCCATCGCGTACAGCGGCAATTGAATTTGCATGCCCGAGGCAATTTGCTCATCCTTCACCCGGGCCGACGCGCTCGTCTTGTAGTCAATGACGTTGAACACCACCTGCCCGCCGACGCGGCCGACGTCGATGCGGTCGATCTGCCCCGCGAACCGCAGCCGCTCCCGCCCGACCGTCAGCTCGAACGCCCGATCCGTCGAGAGCGACGCATCGTCATCCGATTCGTTGCGGCGGTTCTTCGGCCCAAACCGCGCCTCGAAATGCCGCGGCGCCAGCGGCCCATCCAGGTGGGACCAGGCCGACGCATATTCCTGATGCTGCGCCGCGAACGACTTGGCCCAGGACGCGATCTGCCGCCGCTCGATTTCCCGCAGCACCGCCTCCAGCCCCCGCCGCGGCCGCGAGTGGACAATCGCGTTGAGCGTCTCCTCGAACTTCTCCGCCACCGCCTCCGGCGTGAGCACCACGCCCTCTTCCCGCGCCGCGTTCAGCCGCGCGTAAAGCCGAGCCAGCGTGTCGTGCAGCAAGCTGCCGCGTCGAGCCAGATCGCTCTCCAAAGCCAACTCCGGCAGCGGCGCCAGCGCGAGCACATTCTCGCCGAAGAAGCGATAGGGGCACGTCGCGTACGTCTCCAGCTTGCTGGGACTCCACGTGTACTCGGCGCCATACTTCCGCTCCAGGATCGCTTGCACTTCGTCCGAGGCGATCACGCCCTCGTAGCGGCCGAACTTCTTGTCCGCGCGGCTGCCGACCGCTTCAACGCCCGCCAGAATCGACCGGCCAACCGCGCCATACCGCGGCGAGCGAATCATCGCGGCGAGCATGTCTCGCTGGCGATCTTCCGCTTGAGTAACCGCCGCATGACGCAAATCGCTCTGCGACAGCGGCGGCCCCGCATGTTGCGACTGATAATTGAGCGGCTGCTTCGTGGTCGGCAATTCGATGCCGACGAAACAGCGCTCAAGCTCGACCAGAAACGGACTCGCCGGCAAGCTCTGCCCCTTCGCATCCAGCGCCGGATAGCTAAGCGTCAGGGACTCCGTGGGCCGCGTCACGAGCTGATAGAACAACAGCATCTCCGCCGACCGCCCATCCGCCGTCGGTTCGTCTTCATCACTGCCCCGCCGGCGGCTATCAACCGCCCCGCGCGAAAACGACTGCTCGCTCAGCCCGCCAACGAACAAATGCTTCGGCCGCACAAACCGCGCCGCCTCCGCCGACAAGACGCGAACCCTCCCCGTCGCATCGCAATCCTCCGGCGCCGCCAACTCGTCGGCCGTTGTTTCCAGCAACGCAAGAAACTCATCCGCCGAAAACTCCATTTCATTTCCTAGGACGCGATTAATGTTCGCGAACCGTGATAAGCATTGGGAAAGGGAATGCCATTCCTCGATTCTTCCGGCTCCCTCCCCCTGGAGGGGAGGGCTGGGGAGGGGGGCAGCGTTAGGCGCGACTGTGCCACTCGAAATTAGCCCAAACCGCTCCCCCACCCGCTCAATCGCTCGAACCCACTCCTCAATCCCACCCCGCTCCGGCAACTCATCAAACCCCGCCGCCAGATAGTTCAGCACGCGCTGCCCAGCAGTCGCCACCCGCGGCTCACACCCAGCGCTCGCTTCATCACCTTCCGCCCAAGCCGCCACCTGCTCCAAGAGCGATTCGCGTCCGCTCGGCAATTGCGCATGGCGAACGCAC
>JAICUM010000171.1 GCA_025935855.1 Pirellulales bacterium
CGGCGGCGGTCGGCTGGAGGACCGTGGCCGGTTCCTCGGCGGTGCGGCTGCAGCCCAAGAATGCGGCGACGGCGGCGAATAAGAGGGATAGGGTTCGACGGCTGCTAGGCATGTTTGTTGCGGTGATCTGAGGGCGAACTTAGACGTGCGGTTTGGCGTACTAGCTTACGTACAACTCATAGTTTAGACCTCGCGGGCCGGTAATGCACGGACCGCGGGGTTTTGTTCGAGCGGCGAGGCTTCGGAACCCTTGTCGCGGAACGGAGAAGGGGCGGGAAATGTTTTTTTATCCTGGGTACTTCCATTATCTGCTGTTCATTGGGCCGGCGATTCTGTTGGCGCTGTGGGCCCAGTTTCGCGTTAAAGCGACCTACGCGCAGGCATCGCAGGTTCCGGCTCATTTGAGCGGGGCGGCGGCGGCTAGGCATATTCTGGACGCTGCCGGATTGCAGCACATTGCGATCGAGCCGATCGCCGGCGAGCTGACGGATCACTACGATCCTCATGCGAAGGTGCTGCGGCTGAGCGAAGGCGTGTACAACTCGCGCACCGCGGCGGCGGTGGGCATCGCAGCTCATGAGTCCGGGCACGCGCTGCAGGACGCGAAGCACTATGCGCCGTTGGTGATTCGGAATATCGCCGTTCCGGCGGCGAGCTTTGGCGGCAGCATCGGGATGCTCTTGGTGATGATCGGCCTGGGGATGACGTACCAGGGGGTTGCGGCGGGGCCGATGCTGTTGTGGGCGGGCGTGATCGGCTTTGGCTGCGTGGCGGCGTTTCAGCTCATCAACTTGCCGGTCGAGTTCGACGCGAGCAATCGAGCGAAGCGGCTACTGGTGCAGTATGGAATCGCCGGACCGCGTGAGATGCAATATGTCAGCGGCGTGCTGAATGCGGCGGCCTGGACGTATGTGGCGGCGACGCTGCAGGCGGTGCTGACGGTATTGTATTACGTGATGCTGGCGTCGGGTGGGCGGCGGAGTGATTAGGAAAGAAGGCCGCTAAGCCGTCCGCCGCGGCCGATCTTTGACAAGCGGCGGAGTGCGACTGGCGGTCGCGGATTCATGTGGGCGAAGGGCCGGGGCTCACGATTTCGAAGTGGACCGAGTCGTCGATGCCGTCGTCCCAGGGGGAGTTGTCGGCGGGGTTGGCTTCCGGCGTTCTTCTCTTGAGGAAACCGTGTTCGCGCAAGTGGTAGGCGATGAGGAACACGCCGCCGACGAGGGTGCCGGCGAGGTAACCGGCGATCGGGCCCAGGACGACGCCGATGCAGAGGAAGCTGACGTCGATCGCGTCGACGTGTGACAGTCGGCCCACGGCGGCGGCCAGGATGAAAATGAGAAACCAGTAAACGCCGCCGGCGATGATTGAGGCGACGCGGGGATCGCCGCCGTTGATGACGAGCGCCTGGCCGATCGCGACGGCGACGAACAGACCGGAGATCACCGCCATGGTCATCGGGCCGGATTCGGTGATCGGCTGCATGATGTACATGACGGTGAAGAGCAGGGAGAAGCCGGTCATGGCCACCAGCACGGTGGCCATGTCGAAGCGGCGGGGGACGGAGAAGATGTCGGGGGCGGTCATGGATGAGTGTGCGGGGGATAGTTTGATGATACACGATTGAGGGGCAGGCGGTCGCGCTCCCCTACGGCGGACCTTCGGGTCGCGGCTAAACAACGCGTGACCAACGGTCGCGGCTTTATGTGCGGATGCTTGTCAGGGTTGGGCCGCGCGGGATAATGCGGGATTCTCTTTTTCTTGGCGGGGGATCGGTGGAGAATCTCGCGATGCAGGACAAGCTGGTTGGCACGGGGCTGACGTTTGATGATGTGCTGATCGAGCCGCGGTTTAGCGCGGTGATTCCCTCGGAGGTGAGCGTCTCGACGCGGCTTACCAAGCGGATCGCGATGCGGGCGCCGGTGCTTAGCTCGCCCATGGATACGGTGACCGAGCACGCGATGGCGATCGCGCTGGCCCAGGAGGGGGGGCTGAGCGTGATTCATAAGAACATGTCGATCGCCGCGCAGACCGAGGAAGTGGACAAGGTCAAGCGCAGTGCCAACGGCATCATTGTCGATCCGGTAACACTGCCGCCGGATGCTAGCGTGGCCGCGGCGCGCACGACGATGCAGCAATCGAACGTCTCCGGCATTCCAATCGTGGGCGGTGACGGCAAGCTGGCAGGAATTATTACCCGCCGGGATTTGCGGTTCCTGGAGTCGAGCGAAACGCCTGTTTCCGAGGTGATGACCCGCCGCGAGCAGCTAGTGACGGCGCAGGGGACTGTAACGCTTGCGGAAGCTGAGAAGATTTTGATGGCAAAAAAGGTCGAGAAACTGCTGCTGGTTGACGATCACAACAGACTGACAGGCCTGATCACCATCAAAGACATCGACATGATGCGGCGGTTCCCGCAGGCGTCGAAGGACGCTCAAGGGCGGCTGCGGGTTGGCGCGGCGATCGGCGTGTTCGACTACAAGCGGGCCGCGAGTCTCATCGAGAAGGACGTTGATTTCCTGGTGGTCGATAGCGCCCACGGGCACTCGTCGAACGTTATCGATACGGTTAAGGAACTGAAGAAGCGGTGGAACATCGACGTCGTGGCGGGGAACGTGGCCACGGCGGAAGGGTGCAAGGATCTTATCAAAGCCGGGGCGGACGCCGTGAAGGTGGGCATCGGTCCGGGCTCGATTTGCACGACGCGGGTGATCTCGGGCATCGGCGTGCCGCAAATCACGGCGGTGTACAACGCATCGCGAGCGGCGGCGGATAGTGATACGCCGATCGTGGCGGACGGAGGAATACGGTACTCGGGCGACATCACCAAGGCGATTGCCGCCGGGGCGAGCGCGGTGATGCTGGGCGGATTGCTCGCGGGGCTCGACGAAAGCCCCGGCGAGCGGGTGCTGTACCAGGGACGCACGTACAAGGCGTATCGAGGGATGGGTTCGCTCGGGGCCATGGTGAAGGGCTCCAGCGAGCGGTATCGGCAAGGACGAAGCGAAGATGAAAGCAACGGCGGATCCTCGACGAGCAACGGGAAGCTGGTGCCGGAAGGTGTTGAGGGACGGGTTCCGTATAAAGGACCATTAAGTCCGTTTTTGTATCAGCTCATCGGCGGCCTGCGGGCTGGGATGGGCTACGCGGGGACGAAAACCATTGAGGAGTTGCGCACGGAGGCGCGATTTGTACAAGTCTCGCCGGCCAGTGTGCGGGAGAGCCATCCGCATGACATTGCCATTACGCAGGAAGCGCCCAACTACACCGCGGAGTTCAAGGGGGGCGTGGAGCCGGGCTAGTGCGCTCGCGTCGCTGCTTGCGCTGCTTCTTTTGCAGTCTGATGCGGCGCTTGCGCAAAGCGGATGGCGCTCGGTGAGCGCTAAGCCGCAAGCGATAAACTCTGAAGCGAAGACGCCCGCCACGGCGGATCTGCGACAAGCGGAAGGCTCGAGCCGTAGCGTGTTGGTGAAGCGCGGTGCGGGGCAGTTTGATCCGTTTGAGGCGTCGGCGGCGCTATCTGACACGGATGTGGCGATGCCGGCGGCGGATCCGGCGCCGCAGGCGGGGAGGGTCGCGAAGCCGGCGTTTGATCCGTTTGAGGAACCGGCGGCGGAAGAACCCGCTGCCAGTGAGCCGGCCGTTCAGAAGCCTGAACTTCCAACGCCGGTTGTCGAGAAGTCCGCGGTTCAGCACGAGCTGACGATCAAAGGCATTCAGGAAGATCACGCGGCGAAGGATGAGCCGCAGGTTCATGGCGAGGCGATTGGCCCGCCGAAGTTGGACGAGAAGAGCGAAGAGCCGAAGGTGGTGGAACAGTCCACGGTTGACGAGATCGAGCAGCCGGGGAATGCGCCGAGTGCGGAACTTTCGGCGGAAGAGGTTCGGGACGGAGCGACGGCGGAACTGGTGATTACCGAAAGCGAGCCGCCGGTGGTGAAGGAAGAGCCGGCGGCTGCGGCCGAGGATGAGCCGCGCGTGGAGGATGAGCTGGTGGCGCCCGCGCCGGTGAAGCAGCAGGCCGAGGCGCCGAGGCGCAGCGCTGAAGAAGAGTTGATGGACCTAGAGAAGCAGTACGGCTCGGCTCAACAACTGACGCCCGAGCAGATCGAGGCTCGGAAGCAGCAGCTCGCGCAGGAACAGCGAGTGCAGCAACAAAAATGTGATCGGTTGTTGCAAGCTGCCCGAGCCAAGACGATCCACACGATCAGTCTGGATATCTCGCAGCCGGGGACGCCGGGCGAGGATTACCCGTTTGTGTGCCGGGCGCCGGGGCATTTGTTCCAGCCACGAAGCTGGGCCCAGGTGACGTACCAGTGGAAGGCGCCGAGCATGTGCAACAAGCCGCTGTACTTCGAGGAGGTGCAGTTGGAGCGTTACGGCCACGATTGGGGTCCGGTGCTGCAACCGATCATGTCCGGAGCGCACTTCTTTGGCACGATACCGATTCTGCCGTACAAGATGGGGCTGGAACCGCCGCAGGAGTGCATCTACACGCTGGGCAATTACCGGCCGGGAAGCTGTGCGCCGTATATCATCGAGCCGCTTGGGTTCACGTGGCGAGCGGCGGCGCTTGAGGGAGCGGCTTGGACGGGCGGGGTGATTGCGATTCCGTGATGCGCGCTCCAATAGCCCCGGCATTCATGCGGGGGTAACGGAACGAGCAAGCACCCCTCGGCCGAGCGCCAAGCGCAGCCAGCAATCCGCGTTCAGCCGAGGCCGCAATGAGCCGCGGACGATTTCGGCCTCGGTAGCGCTCCGCTGGAACGCGGATTCCATTGCTCGGCCGAAGGAGCGAATCGCCTCGACTACCCCGGCATAAATGCCGGGGCTTTAGAACGGCAATTCCTCTTTGTCTAGTCGCCAGTGGTCGCGACGGTAGATGCATATTTCTGAATTGATCGGGTTTTTTGTTGCGCTCTAGATTTGCGGTAGAATGGGCCGCATGGGAGCGCCTCTTGTTTTGAGCCGTGAGCAGGTGCGGCTTGTCGATCGGCTGGCGGTTGAGCGCTATGGCATGAGCGGGTTAGTGCTCATGGAGAACGCCGGGCGCGGGGCGGCGGAGGCGCTGCTTGAGCGTGCGCCTGAACTGGTAGTGGAAGATCTTACGAGCCGCTTCACCTCTCCCCCGGTCGCTGCGCGAGGAACTACCGCCCTGCGCTCGGGCGACTTTGGGTCGCCCGTGCTCGGTTGCTCCCATCTCCATCAAGGAGAGGGGAGCAAACCATTTGTCACGATTCTTTGTGGGAAGGGGAACAACGCGGGGGATGGATTTGTGATTGCGCGGCATTTGGAGATTCTTGGGGTGGCGGTGAAGGTGGTGTTGTTGTTTGCGGCGGAAGAGCTGCGTGGGGATGCGCGGGTGAACTTTGAGGTGTTGCGGCATGCGGATGTTGAAGTTTTGGAAATGGTAGACGAAGCGAAGATGCAAGCGGACGTGGCGCGTTTCCTGGATGAGCATGGACGCGGGGCGGCATGGGTTGTGGATGCAATGTTGGGGACCGGGGCGCGGGGGGAGCCTCGGGCGCCGGTGGATGCGGCGATTCGTTGGATGAACGCTCAGCCGGGGCGGCGGTTGGCGGTGGATGTGCCGAGCGGGCTGGATTGCGAGACGGGCGCGGGGGCGGCGGCGACCGTGCGGGCGGACCTGACGTGTACGTTTGTGGCGATGAAGCGGGGGTTTTTGCAGCCGGAGGCGCGGGAGTTTCTGGGTGAGGTGCGCGTGGTGGACATCGGCGTGCCGCCGCGGCTGGTGCGCGAGGCGGCGGGAGTTTAGAGTGGGCGGAGTGTTCGAGGTTAAACACGTCCGTCCGTGGGGGATTTCGCGATGAGTTTTGCAGCGTGCCGTCGGTATGCGTTATTGAGTGTGGTCGCGGTGTTGTGCGTGGCGGCAGAGGCGAAGGCGGCGGACGCTAAGTCGCAAGCGGATTCGAAAGCGGATAAGGAGGGTTGGATCACGCTGTTTGACGGTAAGACGCTCGACGGTTGGCACAAGAATCCGAAGAAGATCGGGCACGGGACGGGCGGCGACTGGAAGGTTGAAGAGGGCGGGGTGCTCTCGGGTGGGCAGGATCCGGCCGGGTCGGGCAACGGCGGCATCCTGCTGACCGACCGGAAGTTCGGCGACTTTGAATTGCAGTTGGAATTGAAGCCGGCGTGGGGAATGGACTCGGGTGTGTTTCTGCGTGCGACCGAGAAGGGCCAGGCGTTTCAGATGCTCGTCGATTACTACGACGGCGGGAACGTCGGGCAATTTTATGGCGAGGGAATCGGCGGTTGGGGCTCCCGCGCGTTCAGCCTGCAGGGTGAAGTCGAAGACGGCAAGCTGAAGCGGCTGACGACGATCGATCCGAAGCCGGAGAAGTCCGAGGGGCTTGAGTATTCTTGCACGCCGGAGGAGTGGCTGAAGGCGTGGAAGATCGGCGATTGGAACAAGGCGGAGATTCGCGTCGAGGGCGGGAAGTATCCGAAGATCACGACGAAGATCAATGGATTGAAGGTCGGCGTGTTCGACGCGGCGACTTCGGACGCGAAGGGATATGATAAAGATGCGGTGCTCAAGACGCTGGGCGAGAAGGGGCACATCGCGGTGCAGGTACACGGCGGGAAGGGACGGTGCCCGGTGGGGGCGCGTTGCCGGTGGCGGAATATTCGGGTGCGTGAGCTTTAGGATCGAATTATTGAGAACGGTTGGGGTGTACCCGACACTGCACTGGCAAGATGCCAGTGGCACCCGAGCCGACACTGCACTTGGCAAATGCCAGTGGCACCCGAAGGGGGCGTTGTCATGGATAAGAACCGTGTGCTTGAAGCGCTGAGGACGCTGCGGGCGGAGCTGGCTGGCACTTCGGAGTTGGACGAAGCGTCGCGCGGGGAACTCGCGCGCTTGACGGACGACATTGAACGCCAGGTGAACGCCGGGAAGGAGCTGGAAGGCGAGGCCGGCGAGCGGCTGTCGGGGCGGCTGCAGGATGCGCTGCTGGAGTTCGAGGCCGAGCATCCGACGATCACGGCCGCGGTCAACCAGGTGGCAGCGGCGCTGGCGAATTTGGGGATTTAGGGAAGCTTTTGGGGGTTGTGCTCGATTAAATCCGCTAAGCCGCAAGCGGCACGACAATGGCGCCTCGATTGCTTTAGTGCCGGTAGTGTGGCCGCGGGGTGCGGCTTGGGGTAAGACAGAAGGAGTGTTGTTGGCCGGGGGGCTTGGCAACGTTCAGCGAGGGTTAGAGAGATGAAACGCTCATTATTGTTTGCGTGCGCGATGACGGGACTGACAGTCGTGGTCGGAGCTGATGCCGCGAAGGCTCAGGTTCCGGTGGTCACGTACTATGCGCCGACCACGGTTTACTATCCGGCGCCGACGACGGTGACAGTGGCTTCGCCGGTCGTCACACCCGCGCCGACGCTCGTCCAAACACCCGCGCCGACGGTTGTGACGACGCCCGCGCCGGTGGTCACTTACTATCGGGCGCCGACGGTGTATTATCGGCCGCCCGTGGCGGTGACGCGGTACCGGCCGATTTTGGGCGGTACGGTGACGCGATATGTCGGCGGCTACGCGCCGGTGGTAGTCTACTAACGCCGCGTGACGGATTTGTTGGGGGGACGAGGCTCCTGCCGAACCGTGAAGTGTACCCCGCTTCCGGCTCAGCAGGAGCTTCGCCTTCCCTTTTTTGCGAGCCGCTTGGCAGGCTGAGGTCCCGCTTGGCGAGCGGGACCTACCGGGCGTAATTGACGGCGACGGCGGGGATGGGAGAATTTCTAAAAGGCTTAAGACTTCACGGTTCATGCCGGGCGTAACGTTCTGAACGCTCTCGCGCTAGAGAAGGCTTAAGCGTCCGCGCGTCCCGCACACTTCCGGCCATCCGGCCTGCCTCCTGGTCTGCGCGCCGATGGCCGAGCTCAAGACGTTTGTATTCACGGACATTGCCGGCTCGGTCCGCCTCAAGGATGAGATGGTGGGCCGCAGCGCGACGGAGCGCGATCGCGCGTTCATCTCGACGATTCTTTCGCCGCATCGGCAGCGGATAGAAGCGGGGCTGGCCGAGTTTGGCGGGCGCGTCGTTTCGACGGCCGGCGACGGGCACTTCCTGGTCTTCGAAACCACGGTACACGCGGCGCAGTGGGCGATCGCGGTGCAGGAGAGCCATCGCGACCATCCGATCGAGACGCCCAGCGGCGGGCACGTCGTCGTGCGGATGAGCATGCACGTGGGGGTGCCGCAGGTGGACCCGAACGATCCGGACAACTTCGTCGGCAAGACGGTGGACTATACGGCGCGGCTGAACGATTACGCCACCGGGGGGCAGATTCTGATCAGCCGAAGCGTGATGGCGATCCTCGACGACGTCAGCCTGGAAGGCGTGCAGCTGCACCCGCACGGCCGGCGAATGCTCAAGGGGATTGGCAACGTTGAAGTGTACGAGCTGCTGTACGACGATCACGGCCCGCGGCCGATGCGTGAGCAGCCAAAGAATATCGATCGCCAATGGACGGTGGTGCCGACGCAAGGAGTAGCGGGCAGCGGCACAGGCGGCGGCGGGGGCGGCGTGTCGCTTGCCGGGGCGACGACGCTGAAGCGGGTCGGCAATTATGAGCTGGAAGAGCTTCTCGGCTGCGGCGGCATGGGCGACGTCTACAAGGCTCACCACGTGCAGTTTGGCCGGATTCGCGCGGTGAAGGTGATCAAGCCGCAGTTCGTGGCCGCTGAGCACGAGGACGTCATCAAGCGGTTCTACAACGAGATCAAAGCGGTTGGCCGGCTGGATCACAAGAACATTGTCGTGGCGATTGATTCGTCGTCGCCTAACGATGCGGTGCACTACCTGGTCATGGAGTACATCGAGGGGGTGAGCCTCGATGAGCTGGTGGCCAACCATGGACCGCTGCCGGTGCCGGAGGCGTGCGAAATCGTGCGGCAGGCGGCGCGGGGGCTGCAGTACATCCACAAGCACGGAATGGTGCATCGCGACATCAAGCCCTCGAACCTGATGGTGGCGCTGGTCGATGGAGACCAGGTGGTGAGCGATTCGACGCTGACGCAATCGATCGAGGGACC
>JAICUM010000002.1 GCA_025935855.1 Pirellulales bacterium
AGCCACTTGGGGCGAGGGCTGGAGTCGACCCTAAAGACGCAGGGGCTGTCGCCGACGGATGCGCCGGTGAAGTAGTTCCCTCCATCCGGCCGGTGATCGCAGCAAATTGAAACCTCCGGTTCCCTCCCCTCGATGGGGAGGGTTAGGGAGGGGTGAAGACGCTGAAGCGGCCTTTGATTCTCAACCACTTACAATTCATGAATCACCACTCACTCAACCCAAACACGACGCCTGCTTTCTCCCACGCCGCACCCACGTCACCGGCGACATCCAAATCCACGAAATGGCCTGGATCGACGGCGAACTCGTGTTTGTCAACACGGCGTTCTCATGCCTCGCGACGCGCAGCGACATTAATAGCTTCGAGCTCCACTGGCGGCCGCCGTTTATTGAACAGCTCATTCCAGCCGACTGCTGCCATCTCAACGGCCTTGCGGATCGAAATGGCTTCCCCGCCTATGGCACCGCGCTCGGCGAAACGAACACGCCCGCCGGTTGGCGCGAAAACAAACGCAGCGGCGGCATTCTCATCGACGTCCAGTCGAACCAAATCATTGCCCGTGGCCTCTCGATGCCGCATTCGCCACGCTGGCATCGCAACGAACTGTGGCTGCTCGAAAGCGGCGACGGCTCGCTCGGACGAGTCGATTTAATGACGGGACGCTACGAACCCATCATCCGCCTGCCGGGTTTCACCCGCGGTCTGTCCTTCTTAGGCCCGCTCGCGTTCGTCGGCCTCTCCCAGGTCCGCGAATCAGCCACCTTTAGCGGCATCCCACTCGTGGAGCGGCTTACCGATCGGGTCTGCGGCGTCTGGGTGGTGAACATCGAATCCGCCCAGATTGTCGCCTTCGTTCGCTTCGAAGACGCCGTCCAGGAAATCTTCGCCGTCGAAGTCCTGCCAGGCGTGCGCTATCCGGATCTCATCAACCATGATCCGGAACTCATCGGCCGCTCCTACGTCCCGAGGACGCGCTCAGCCACGTGCCGCCTGAATTGCAGCACTAGGTCTTCCACTCGCGTGGCAAAAAACGTCCCTCGCTATTGCTCGCCGATTAGTGTACAATAGATCACATTCGCTCTTTGAGAACTTGAAACACTACAACCACCTTTCTTGACGTGGAAGGAAAAACGTATGACCGCGCGACTGCCTGAGATGAAAAAGGGACGCATGTCCCATACAGGGCCAGCCGGGCAGCCCTTTAAGCCACGCTTGTTAAGCGACGATTCTGCAACCACTTACACGGTGGCGCCGGCGACAAAGTCCCGGTTCGCCCATGACGCACGGCCCAAAAGTCCATCGTCGCAAAGCTTGCCGCCGCAACCTCTTAACAAGATAATCAATGGGTTTTGGGCCCGCGCCCCCCATGTTTTCCCACGCGAGCGCCGCCCCAAAAGTCCCAAAAAGCTTCGCCGCGCTGACTTTGGTCTTCGGCAAGAAACGACTCCGATTCGAACTACCCCAGATGATGAGTGCCAAGCAGATACAACATCGGCAGCAAGAAGATCCACACGATGTCAACCAGGTGCCAATAAAGCCCGACCACTTCGACCGGCGAATGATATCGCGGCGAAAACAATTCAAGCCTGGCGAGCCACGCCAGAATCAACACCGCCGTAATGGCAATCGTCAGATGGACCGCGTGAATAACAGTCATGATCCAGTAAAACATGAGAAACAGCTTCACCTGCGGGACTTGCGTCGGCGACAGCCCTTCATCGAGCACCCACTCGCTCGAATCGAACTTCCATCCAGGGATGAGATTTTCTTGATAATCGGAGTAATACTCGTAGCCCTTGAGTCCCAGGAACGCCGTGCCAATCGCCGCTGTCAGCAACAGAAACAGAATCAGCCTCCCTTTGTTTCCCAGCCGCGCGTAGTGTACCGACAGCACCATCGTGAAGCTGCTCACCAACAACACCAGCGTGTTAATGCTGCCGATCTGCCAGTTAAGCCGTTCGCTGGCCTTCTCGAATGCCTCAGGATAGAGGTAATGGTAAATGCCGACCGACATAAACAAGGCGCCGAAAAACAACACCTCCGTGGCGAGGAACAACCACATGCCAAATGTCGCGGCTTGCGATTGCTGGTCGAGATCGTGGTACTGCTCCTCAAGCTCCTCGCGGAACACGATCGTGTGCTTGAACATGTCCCGCAGATCGGCGGTCAGATAGCTGGCCTCACGGCTCATGTTGGGCCTTTCCTTGGGGGTACTGGTAGGGCCCGCGCACGACGATGGGCGTCACTTCAAAGTTGTCGCGTGGCGGCGGCGAGGGGGTTTGCCACTCCAGCCCGGTCGCCCGCCACGGGTTGCTGCCGGCGCGTGGACCGTGCCGAAGCGAGTACGGCAGATAGAACAGCGGCAACAAGTAGCCGACGCCCAGAATGGACGAGCCCGCCGTGGACAGGACGTTCCAGGCTTGAAATTCTGGAGCGTAGTGGTGATATCGCCGCGGCATGCCGTTGTAGCCCAGCACAAACTGCGGCAAGAACGTAAGAAAGAAGCCAATGAAGATGATGAGCGCCGCGAGCTTGGACCACCACTGCGAGTACATGCGGCCGGTCATCTTCGGCCACCAGTAATGCAGGCCGCCCATGTACGCGATCACCATGCCTCCGACCATGATGAAGTGAAAGTGCGCGACCACAAAGTAAGTGTCATGAACGTGCATATCGACGCCCAGTGTTGCTAAGAACAGCCCTGTCATGCCGCCAAAGGTGAACAAAGCAACGAAACCGAGGCAGAAAAGCATCGGCGCTTCAAAGGTAATCGAGCCCTTGTAGAGCGTTGCGGTCCAGTTAAAGACTTTAATGGCAGACGGAATCGCCACCATGAAGCTCAACGCGGAAAACACAAGCGCTGAGTACGCCGAGATGCCTGCCACAAACATGTGGTGCGCCCAAACAAAAAAGCTAAGCCACGCAATGCCAAAGCTGGCGAAGGCGACAAATTTGTACCCAAATAGCTCCCGCCGCGCGAAGCAGGGAATCACTTCACTCACGATGCCCATGCCGGGCAGAATCATGATGTATACGGCAGGGTGCGAATAGAACCAGAACAAGTGCTGGAAGAGCAACGGATCGCCGCCGAGCGCGGGATCGTAGATGCCGATGCCGAACACGCGCTCGACAATAACCAGGATCAACGCGATCGCCAGCACCGGCACGGCGAGCAGAAAAATGAAACTCGTGGCGTACAACGTCCACACGAACATCGGTAGGCGAAACCAGCTCATGCCTGGCGCTCGCAGCCAGTGAATTGTTGCGATGAAGTTAAGGCCGGTTGCAAGCGAAGAGAACCCGGCGATCACAACGCCGACCATCGTCAAGGCAACGTTGTAATGACTCGACTGCGAGCTATAAGGAGTGTAAAAGGTCCATCCGGTGTCAACGCCGCCAGCAAGAATGGCGGTCATCGCCCAGATCGCGCCGAACATGTAGAGATACCAGCTCAGCAGATTCAGCCTCGGAAACGCGAGGTCCTTCGCCCCGATCATCAGCGGCAGGCAGAAGTTCCCCAGCACTGCGGGCACCACCGGCACCAGAAAGAAGAACACCATGATCACACCGTGGGCGGTGAAGCTCTTGTTGTACGCGTCCGGCGAAAGCAACAGCCCGGTGGGCGTCATCAGGTGGATGCGGACCAGCGCCATGTACAGGGCGCCGATGAAGAACATCGCGGTAATTGGAATGAGATACAGGATCGCGATGCGCTTGTGGTCTTTGGTCAACAGCCACGAGGCCATCCCGCGCGAGGCGTTCAGATAGTTGTGCTCGACCTGCGGCGGTCGGCGGCGCAGAATCGGCTTTACGAGCACTTCACTTGGCATGGTCGATGTCTTCCGATTTGATGGCCGGCGTTTTCGTGGGCGGCGGGTAGTCTTCGACTCGGGAAGGCGTGCCGCCGGGCTCCAGGGACTGGATGTAGGCGCTCGCGGCGATGATTTCCTCTTCCGTGATTTGTCCCTCGAACGGAGGCATGACGTCGTCAAAGCCGGCGACGATCTGGTCGCTCGGTTTGAGGATCGAACGGCGAATGTAGCCGTCGTCCGCCTTGACGACGCGGCCGTCCTTGAGCGGCACGCTTTTGCCGAACAGCCCTTCCAGGACCGGGGCGCGCGCGTGGGCGTTGGTGCTGTGGCAGCTCAGGCAGCGGTACTTCAGAAACACCTGGCGTCCGCGCAGCGCTAGCGATCCGTCGGACTCGAAGTTCAGCCATTTCTGGTAGTCGGCCGGCTTCATGGCAATCACCTGGCCGGTCATGCCCGCGTGATCGGTGCCGCAATACTGCGAGCAGAACAGATGGTAGGTTCCTTCCTGGGTGGCCTGGAACCACACGGAGGTGTAGCGCCCGGGCAGGGCGTCCATGTGAATGCGAAAGGCCGGCACGAAAAAGCTGTGAATGACGTCCTCGGAGATGATCAGCAACTTTACCGGCTGGCCGACCGGCACGTGCAGCGTGTTGATCTCGCGCTGCCCTTCAGGATGTTGGAACTTCCACATCCACTGCTTGGCCACCACGTAGGTGGGCGTCGCGTCCGGCGGCGGCGTGTAAGCGGTCAAATAGACATGGGCGCCCCAGACGTACATGACCGCGAAGGGCCCGAGCGGGGCGAGCGTCCAACCCCACTCCAGGAGTAGCGGCTTTTTTGTTGGCGGCAGCTCCTTCGGCACACGGCCGCGGCGATACCGAATGCAGAAGTAAAAAAGTAGAACCGCCACGAGCAATCCGACGCTGCCGCAGACGAGCACCAGGAACAACAGCAGCCAGTCCACTTGCTGAGCAGTGGTCGAGGCGCCGGGCGTCCAGAAAATCAGCTCCGCGAGCACGCGGTTTACTCCAGGTGATGAAGTCTAGGTGTTTGAGACGGTGATCGCTTCGACGTCGCTCGTTTGGCGTTTGCGACTTGTCCGTCGCAGAAACTGCACGAACGCGATGACGGCCGCCATGCTGAGCACGCCGCCGACGCGGACCAGCCGCATCACATCGGCCGAATACTTGCCAATGGCCGAGTCGTAGTGAAAGCAGTAAAGGAGCACCTGATCGACAGGCGAGCCGATCTTTTGCTGCGACGCCTCGACAAGCCCCAGCCGCAAATCGCGGGGGTTGAACTTAACGTCGTAAAAGTAGCGAGAGAGGCGGCCTTGCGGCGTCGCGATCATGATGCCGCTGGCATGGATGAACTGCTGCAACGCTTCGTCGTAGCGGTAGCGGAATCCCACCGCGTCGGTGAGTCGCCGAATAGCATCTGGCTTCCCGGTGAGAAAGTGCCAGCCTTGCTCAGCGCCCGGTCTACCGTAGCGCGCCACGTAGCTCTCCTTTTTGCTGGCGGCGAGCTGCCAATCCTCGCGCGGGTCGAAGCTGACGACGACGACGTCAAACTCGTTTCCGGCGTCGAAGGGAATTTCCAGCAGACCTTGCACCAGCCCATTTAGCACGAGCGTACACAGGCGGGGACATTGGTAGTAAGCGAGCACGAGGATGACCGGCTTTTGGCCGAAGTATTTGCCGAGCCGCACGTCTTGGCCGGTCTCGTCGGTAAAGTGGACGTCGAGCGGGAGTTGTTCATTCAGCCGCTGGTCGAAGCCAACGCCTTTGAGGCCCGGCGGAATGTTTTGCGGCGCCGTGGCCGTGGGCAACGGAGCGCCGCCGACGGCCAGAGCGACAACAGCTAATAGGATTTCTGGAACCATGACGGCTTCCCTTGAAATAACCGGCCGGAGTTCGGCTCGCCGCCGTCGACCAACCCAAAGTTGTGTTGTTTGTCGCCATCTTCGGCCGTATCAGTGCGTGCTTCCTGAGCCACCTGCTTCATGGCTACGGAAATCGGAACGCGGACGAAGTGTTCATTTTCTGTACGACCAAAGTGCGTGAGGACTTCCTCGAAGGCGGCTTGACGAGCGTATACGTCGGCGCCTCCACTACCCGCTTCAGCATTGAGCGGATCCAAGCGCGGTTCGGGCGGAAGCTTTTCCTCCGGCGTGGTGTACGAATCGGCCTGATGGCTGCGTTCGCCCGGCTCGGTCCAATAGGAAATCAGTCCCCAGTCGATGAACCAGACGGCGACAAACACGGCGAAAATGATCGCCAGCGCCGCGGCGACGACGAAAAAGGAAATGCCGCCGGGCTCGTACGCTTTTTCCGTCGATTCAAGCGGAGGACGCGGCGCGCCCGTTTCCGGAAGATCGCCTCCGAGCAGTGATATATGGCGTTCACGCATGGGCCGCCTCCTCAAGCCGTCGAAGCTGCTCTTCATCAATCCGGCGCAATTCGATGGCGGTCGTGTAGTTAATGTCGTGGCTCGGCATGAGCAACTTGCGCTTGATGAGCGTCAAATCGAGTGCGAGCCACAGGCCGAACATGCCGACGGGCGCCAACAGGTCCATCCAGTGCTCGGCGAACGTCGGCGACTTGAAGGCCGGCATAATCAGGTAGTACGTCCACAAGAGCTGCATCACGAGGAGCCAGACGCCCATCGCGGCCAGGTAGCCGGGCCGCCGTTTGATCTTTCGCAATAGCAATAGAAAGAAGGGAATCACGAAGTGCCCGGTGACGAGCACAAGGGCCAACCACTGCCAGCCGTCGCGAAACCGCACGACGTACCAGTTGGCGTCGTGTGGCAGATTGGCCATCCAGACCAGCATGTATTGGAACCAGGCCAGATAGGCCCAGAGCATGACGAACAGGAACATCAGGCTGCCAAGGTCATCAACGGCCTTTGAGGACATCGCGAGGTTCTGCCGCGGGCTCGCGGCCAGCGCCCAGAACAACAGCGCCGATAGCGAAAACGCGGTGATGACAGGGCCGATGATCACCAGGGGACCGAAAATGGTCGAGGTAAACCGCGGCTCAAGCGACATGACCCAGTCGATCGCGCAGAAATGAACGCTGATTCCGAGTAGCACCAGCCCAGGGCCGCTCACGTTCATTGAGCGCAGCGTGAGCCTTGGATCATCGCTTTGATCCTGCCGCGCTGACCAATGGCTCAATAAAAAGCTGAGTAGCAGCCAGAGTGCGAAGTACACGGCCGCGCGGATGATGAAGAAGTCCTTCGCGAGATACCATTGCTGAACATTCTGGTGATTCCCGGCGGTTTGGACGGCCGGGCTTGCCCACGCATAGAGGTACTGAGGCGCGACCGCAATCGGTATGAACAATAGCGCGACCAGCGGCATGGTGCGCATTTGTGCTTCCAGAAAGCGTCGGATGAGAAGCCCCCAGGCGCCGCCGGTGAGGTGATAGCTCATGACGAGCACCATGGCGCCTAACGAGAGTCCCCAGATGTACATGAAGGCGAACAAATAGGCGCGGAAGAACTGCGCCGGATCGCCGAGGCCCGCGAAAATGCAGACGGCCGACAGAATGACGCCTACCGCCAGCGCCCCGAGCCGCCACCGGTTAAGGCCTCTCCAGTCGTTGCGCGTCCGCTGGTTCAACGCACTTGCTCCTTGGGGCCAAGGACTTCGCTTGCAGTAGGAAGCTCCGGCGCCTTGCGTAGCTGCTCGCGCATTTCGTCGGTGAGCTTTTCGGCGGGAAAGTGTTGACTCAGCTGCAAAGCCCGTACGTACGCGATGATCGCCCACCGGTCTTCGGGCGGGATTTGGCTGCCGTACGAGGGCATGGCGCCGTAGCCCTCGCTGACCACGGCGAACAGTCGTCCGACGGCGCCGTTGCGCAGCCGGTCGATGTGGTACGACGGCGGCGCCGTGTAGCCGCGTTCCACAATCTTGCCGCGTCCAGTGCCGAGGGCGTCGTGGCAGACAACGCAGTAGATCATATAGCGGTTGCGGCCGTGCTCGATCACCGACTCGGTGACGGGGATCGGAAAATCGGTGACGAAGGCGGCGTTTTCGTCGAACCCGCCGGGGGTCTTTTCGCTATGGCCGCCGCTCTTCTCGGCGACGGCTTCCGCTTGCTCGTCGATGTCCGCCAGATCGGTCGTGCGTCCGGTGTAGAGCGCGTTGTTGACGCGCAGATGGCCGCGCGCCACGGTGCCGGCCGGCAGGTCGCGAGCCGATTTGCCATCCTCGAAAAAGGTGCTTTCCACCAGCGGCTTGTAGCTCGGTTGGTCGGCCATCTTTTGCTGACAACCTGCTGCCGCGGCGCACAGAGCGCCGGCGGCGACGAATGGCCAGAGCTGTCGGTGATGGATGCGTAAACGATACATGCTACGCTTACCCGCTTAGTTCGGCTTTGCCGCCGGGTCGGGTTCTTCGACGGCCTCTGGTTCAATGGGAACTACAATGATCGGCCCGTGCGGCTGTAGCGTTCCGAGGAACTGGGCGGTCTCATGAACGTCGAACTTCTCATCGCTCGCTTCGATGCACAGGAAGTAACGATCCTGGCTGGCACGAGCGAATTCGGCGACGTTAAACAGCGGGTGATTCGGATGCGGTAATCCATTGATCAGCAGCATTCCCAAAAACGCCGCCAATGACGCCACGAGTATGAGCATCTCGAACGTGACCGGGATAAACGCCGGCCAACTGTTGTAGGGCCGCCCGCCGGAGTTGTACGGGTAATCGACGGCCATCGTGTAATACTGCATGAAGAAGCCGACCCCAGCGCCGACTAATCCGCCGATAAGCACCAACGACGGAATGCGCGAGCGCCGCATGCCAAGCTCCTCGGCCAGGCCTTCAACGGTGTACGGCGTGTAGGCGTCGACGTCTTGATAGCCGGCCTGCCGTGCCACGCGCGTCGCCTTGAGGATTTCTTCCGGAGTCCAGAATTCGGCGAGCAATCCATGGACACGCTGCTGGGCGTTCATCGTCCGACTCCCGGCCCGTGCGCTCCGGGCAGTAAGGCTCGTGTTTCCGAAATGGAAAGCAGCGGCAAATAGCGAACGAACAACAGGAAGGGGATGAAGAAGAACCCGATTGAGCCGACGTAAGTGAGAACGTCCCACACAGTCGGCTTGAAGAAGCCATAGGACGACGGCAGATAATCCTCGCTCAGGCTGCTGCAGATGATCATGTACCGCTCCAGCCACATGCCGAGAAGGACGATGAGCGATACGACGAACAGGACGGCCTGGCTTCGCCTCGCACGGCGAAACCACAGAATTTGCGGCACGACGGTGTTGCAGGTGAACAGCGTCCAAACGATCCAGGCGTACTTGTCGAACGCCACGAGGCGATACCAGTAAACGTGTACGTCGTGCTGGTCGCCGCCGTAGTAGGTGACGGTTTGTTCTGAGAGGTAGCCGTAGGACGTGATCAAACTGGTGGCGAGCAGCAGCTTCGCCATGACATCCAAGTGATCGCGGGTGATGAAGTCCTGCAGGTGGTAGGCCTTCCGCAGAGCGATGCAGAGGACAATCACCATCGCAAAGCCGGAGAACACGGCGCCGGCGACGAAATAAGGCGGGAACACGGTCTCATGCCAGCCGGGCACGAGCGAGATGGCGAAGTCGGAGCTGACGACCGAGTGGACGGAGATCACTAGCGGCGTCGCCAACCCTGCAAGCAGCAAATAGGCCGTCTCATACCGTCGCCAGTGACGGGCCGAGCTTCGCCAGCCCATCGCGAGAATGCCGTAAATCTCTTTGCGCAATCCCGGCTGCGAGCGATCGCGCAAGGTGGCGAGGTCCGGGATCATGCCCATGTACCAGAACAACAGCGAGACCAAAAAGTAGGTGGAAACGGCGAACACGTCCCACACCAGGGCGCTGCGAAACTGCGGCCACACGGACATGCTGTTCGAGTAAGGGAGCAGCCAGTAAAAGAACCAGGGCCGGCCTAAGTGCAGGAGCGGAAAGAGGCCGGCCGTCATCACGGCGAAGATGGTCATCGCTTCGGCGATGCGATTGATCGACGTTCGCCACGGCTGGTGCATCAGCAGCAAGAATGCCGAGATCAACGTGCCGGCATGGCCGATGCCAATCCACCACACGAACGACGTAATGGCGAAGCTCCACGCGACGGGAATGTTAATGCCCCAAATCCCCACGCCGGTGATCAACAGGTAGGTGACCACCCCGGCAAAGGTGAAAAATAAGGCGCCGTTCAGTAGCAGCAGGCCGACCCAGTAGGGGCGTCGTCGCTGGTCGAGCGAGATGTCACTGATTGTGTCCGTGACGCTCTGCAAGTTATGCTCGATTGGTACGTATTGTGGCTTAAGCCCCAAGACGTGCAGCTCTTCGTCGCGCCGTTCGAGTTTGGGAGCTTCGGTGGCCATCTATCCCTGCTCGAGCTCCGGGTTTGGGTTGCGAACCGCGGCCAGGTATGTGGTGCGCGGATAGGTGTTCAGCTCGGCGAGCAGCCCGTAGTCGAGCGGCGATTTTTTCCATTTCGCCACCGTGCTCGACGCGTCGTTGATGTCGCCGAACACGATGGCTTTGGTCGGACACACGGCCTGGCAGGCGGTCAGCACTTCGCCATCGGCGATCGGCCGGCTAGCTGCGTCGGCGTTGATCTCCGCTTGGCGAATGCGCTGCACGCAGTACGTACACTTCTCCATGACGCCGCGGCTGCGAACGGTGACGTCGGGGTTGTACTGCATCCGCCGCGTTTCATTTTTGAAGTCGGCGTACTCGAGAAAATTGAAGCGCCGCACCTTGTACGGGCAGTTATTCGAGCAGAACCGCGTGCCGACGCAGCGGTTGTAAACCATGTCGTTCAGCCCCTCGGCGCTGTGCACGGTGGCCGCGGTCGGACAAACGTATTCACACGGGGCGTGTTCGCAGTGCATGCAGGGGAGCGGCTGGAAGTGGAACTCCTCGGGCTGGTCCATGCTTCCGCTCATGTAACGATCGACGCGCAGCCAGTGCATCTCGCGGCCGGCCAGTACTTGCTCTTTGCCAACGACTGGGATGTTGTTTTCCGCCTGGCACGCCATGACGCAGGCGTTGCAGCCGACGCACGTGGTGAGGTCGATCGACATTCCCCATTTGTGCTGCGGCGGATCGTAGTGGAAGTCCTTGTAAAGCGTGATGGGTTGCTCGATTTGCACGAGCTTCCCGCCTTCTTGTTCTTCCTTATGTTCGACGGCATGACGCGGATCGTGGCGATATTCCTCAAGGGTCGCCGAGCGAATCACGCCGTGCTTCGTCTCCAAATGCCGGGCCTGGGTACATGCGAGCGGATATGCTTCCGAGCGAACCGAAACCTTCAGCCCCGGCGCAAACCACATGGCCTCTGAGCTGCGAAGTTCGTAAGCGTTGAAGCCGAGCGTTTCTTGCCACTCACCATTCGCCTTCGCGGCTGACCTTCGTCCGTGGCCGAGATAGACCGTCACCGAGTCGTCGGCGTGGCCGGGCATGATCCAGACCGGGGCCGTGACCGCGCGCTCGTCGAGTTGCAAATCCACAAGAGGCACGTCGAAGCCACCATGCTCGCCGCCGTGAGCGAAAGATTCGTAGGACAAGCCGAGTTTGCTCGCCGTCTTCGGGCTCATAAGGGCGGCGTTACCCCAGGTGAGCTTCGAGATTGGCTTAGGCAGCTCCTGCAGCCAGCCGTTCATGGCGTACCGGCCATCGTGAATCGCGGGATCGGCTTGAAAAACCAGCTCCAGGTTATTCTCGCCCGTATCGCCAGTGCCATTTTGCTGAGTGAGTTGATCCTGCCAGTCTGGTCGTAAGGCAACTTGCTTATGTTCCGCGGCCTGGCCGATGACGCCGTCGTGCAAGGCCGAGCGCCAAAATTGCTCGAAGTCGCCATCACTGCCGTTCAGATGAGTTTTTTGCCATTCCTGCTTCCAGAATGAGCGCACCAGCTGCCGACCATCGGCATCCCGCTGCCCTCGCAACAGCGCTATGAATTCACGCGCGGAGCGGCCTTCATAAAGCGGTTGGATCAACGGCTGCCCAACGGAAGGCGTCCCATCAAATGCTCGGCCATCGCTCCACGCCTCCAGATAATGCGTCTCAGGCAAATGCCACTGGCATAATCGGGACGTTTCGTCTTTAAACAGGCTCAAGTGGAAGGTTTGCGTAACATTTTTCAGCAGCTCGGACAATCGGAGATCAGCCGGCGCCGTGTAGGCGGGGTTGCCGCCCAGAATGAACAGCGATTGAACCTTTCCCTGTTCGATGTCTCGTGCGAGATCTTGGAGCGAAGCAAGCGGATCCTCGGGTTTCGCCGCCGGGGGGACGATGTAGCGAATCGTTTGGCCGACGTTTCCAAGCGTCTCGTTGATCGCCGCCGCCAGCAGATGAACATTCTTCGGCTGCCGGGCCCCGGCAAGTACGATGGACTTGCCTCGATGTTGTTTCAGATCGCGTGCAACCGCGGCGCACCACTTTTCATGCGTGCCGTCGGTTCCGGAAACGCCTTCAACGCCGATTGCCGCCGCGATGGCCCTGGCGATGCCTTCAATTTCACTCATGCGGACGGCCAGCCGATGATCGGCCTTCGCGCCGGTGCAGCTAACCGCCGTTTCGACGGAGTACAAGCGATTCATACTCGCCTGGCCGGCATCATTCTCACCGGTTCGAACGCGGCGGCGATCCATGAAGTCGCTCGCATAAACAAGCGCGCCAGGCCCCTCCGACAGGAAATCCGCGTCGAGTGCAAGGACCACATCTGCCTTCGAAAAGTCATAGATTGGCGAGACGGATTCACCGAACGCCGCCTCAAGCGCAGCCATTGCGACGCCGTCGTTTACCGGTTCATATTGATGCCATTTCGCCTGCGGGAAGTCGTTCAGCAATTGTTGAATCTGGTCCGCGAGCGATGGCGAGAACACGGGTTCGGTGAGTATTCGCAATCCAGCGCCGCCGCTTTTGCGCTGTTCAGCCAACGCCAATTCGATGGCGGCCTCGGCGTCATCCCATCCACGAACATGATCTTGATGCGTCACTGTTTGCGAACGCGACGGGTCATACAGCGTAAGCACCGATGCCTGATGAAAAATACTCGTGGCGCCGCGGCTGCCGGGATGGTTGGGATTTCCTTCGACCTTTGTCGGCCGGCCTTCGTGGCTTTCGACCAACAGGCCGACGGCCTCGCCGCCATGCACCATGGCCGTCGCGAAGAACAGCGGAATCCCCGGCGTCACTTGTTCTGGCTGCCGGACGTAGGGAACGATCGTGCCTTCAGGCGCGGGCCTCACCGAGCAGCCGCTCACCCCGGCCAGGCCGAGCGACGCGCCCATCAGCGCTAGGAACTTCCGCCGGCTGAGCGCGCTGGGCCAAATATCGGCCAGGACCGGAAACTCTTGTTTCACGAGCTCCTGAAAGCTTGGTTCGCCGGCAATCTCGTCCAGCGATTGCCAATACTTGCGCGGACCTTGCACGTCAAGCTGCTGCTGCAGTCGAGACAGCGTCGGGCCAAGGTTCTTGCGGCTGTTCATCGATGACACACGCTGCAACTGGTCAAGTCATGGGCGTCGCGAATGTGGTAGTCGTCCATCAATTTCGCGCCCAGCGACCGTTGATCCGCCGGCTTCTGATATTTCATGTCGAACACGAACTCGCGGGGCCTGATCTCGTTCTCCGGATGGCGATGGCAATCCAAACACCACGTCATCAGCAGGCTCGGTTGTTGATAGGTGAACGGCATTTCGTCGATTCGCCCATGACACGAGGAACAACCGATGCCTTTTTGCACGTGAATGCTGTGGTCGAAATACGCGAATCCTGGAATGTTGTAGACGCGTTTCCAACGAATCGGCGTGTTCGTACGATAGCTCTCGCGCACCGGCTGGAGCATCTCGCTGCCCACCCACATTTGCGAATGGCAGTTCATGCACGTTTTAGTCGGCGGAATGCCAGCAAACGAGGATGACTCCACGGAGGTATGGCAGTAGCGGCAATCGATTCCCAGAACTCCCACGTGATGCTGATGGCTAAACGGGATCGGCTGCACCGGAGGCATGCCGGCGCTCGTGCCGTAGGACGAGCCGGTGTAGGTCATTGCAATCCAGCAAACTAGAACAAGGCATAGAAGCGCTCCGACGATAGTTCCCTTGGAACCGACGTTCGTCCATCGCCGAAACGGCTGCGGCATGGTTTGAAAGGGATAGGTCTAACACGTAGTTAATGAACGCGCCGTAGCGCCAACCAACCTCTCGGCACGCACATCGGCCAATGACGTCGAGCCAAGGCGCCAGCGACGCCTCGGTTGATTGATCATGCCTTCCCAGCGGGCTCCTGCGGGCGGGGCCGGCGGCGCGACAAACGGCCGGCGTGACGTCGGCTGCAGTACAGGAAACACGGACCGCGGAGTAAAGTAACCGTCCGTCGCCGCGTTCATCGCCGTTATGGCTCCCAGATCAAAGCCGCCTAAGAGCAATCCCGCGACGCACAATCTGACGCTTTGTGACCAGCCGATCAACGCACCAAACAGGCCCAGAAGAGCTGCCAGAATGGCGCACCCGGCAACTGGAATCGCAATCACTGGCAAGAAGAACGTTGCGAGCGAAATCGCCGCGAGCACGACGGACGACAAGCCGAGTGAGATCGGCGGCAGTTGTTCGTGAAACGCACGCTCTATGTGCACTACGGCAATCCTTTTCGAGAGCTTTTGCTCAATGTCCTGGGGTGAAGGGCGCTGCGCCGCGCATGGCATAGTCGGTGAACGTCAGGGCCATGAACACGACGGCCATCCAGAAGACTGTTGTCAGCAACACCGCCCACAGCGTTCGTGAGGCGTGAATGACGTGCATAAAAAACAGGGCCACGAGCGACGCCTTGCAAATCGCAATGATGAGTCCAATGGTCAAATGCCAGCTTGTTTTCAGCTCCAGAAAAGAGACGCCGACGGTGACGATCGTCAAGACGACGAGGGCGGCCAGGACGGCGAGGTACGAGCGCGGTGAGATGGTTTCGGCGGCCATTGCGCTCCCGGCAATGTTCTTTCAGGTACTGGCGGCCTGAACGTCGTGCCGCCCGATCTTGGCAGGAGGCTGAGCAACCGGTGTGCCTTTACCGCGGTCCGGACATGACATTTCGTCCAGCAGTCATCCGTGCACGCCAGTCGTGCAGACACGCTTTTCTTGTGCAGCGAAAGGCCATTCAGGCAACTTGTAAGCCCTGTTACAGATTCCTCGCGACCGCATCTGCGAAAATGTGACGCGGCATTTCCGACCGCCATTGGTTCGGACAAGGCCGCCCGCAGCCGGTTTGCGAAGCACCACAACTGACTGCACGCCGTCCGGTATTACTGACTTTTCGGTCAGCTTTAGATGGGGGAACGGATGTTGCCGCGTCTTGAGTTTCTAAAAAACCGCAGCACTCTCGCATCGAGCCATGGAACGCGACACATACGGCCATTGCCGCTGGATCATTCCCGAAGGATATATCCCTCCCAGGAGTCATGGGCCGGCGCCGCAATTGATCAGCCACGAAGCGTTCTGCGTCCTGAACGCCACTGAAAACAACGCAGACGTCCGCGTCACCATTTTCTTTGAGGACCGCGAGCCTGCTGGTCCCTACCAGCTCGAAGTGCCGGCGCGGCGCACGCGCCATTTTCGCTTTAACGAGTTGTCCGATCCGGAAGCGATTCCCCTGGGAACGAATTATTCGTCGGTGATCGAATCGTCCGTACCCGTGGTCGTGCAGCACACCCGTTTGGACTCCCGTCAATCAGAAAATGCTCTCATGACGACGATCGCCTACCCCGGATGAACGAAACCAATCGTTGGAAGCCCTGAAATCAACACGTAAGGAAGCTTCGATATGAGCCAGACCGTTAGCGATTTCATTCTAGAACGACTTTCGGAATGGGACATCAAGCGCATCTATGGTTATCCAGGCGATGGCATTAACGGCCTGATGGGCGCCATGGACCGAGCCAACGGCCGCTTTGAATTCGTTCGCGTCAGCCATGAGGAGATGGGCGCCTTCATGGCATGCGCCCATGCGAAGTTCACCGGCGACGTCGGCGTGTGCATGGCTACCTCCGGGCCGGGCGCCATTCATCTGCTCAATGGCCTGTACGACGCCAAGATGGATCATCAGCCCGTGGTCGCCATCGTCGGCCAGCAAACTCGAAAGGCGCTGGGCGGCAGCTACCAACAGGAAGTGGATCTCATCTCGCTCTATAAAGACGTGGCCGGTTCCTACGTGCACATGATCAGCGATCCAGCCGCGGCGCGGCATATCGTCGATCGGGCAATTCGCATTGCCATCGCCGAGCGGACCGTCACCTGCATCATCGTTCCCAAAGACGTCCAGGAACTCGATGCCGTTGAGCAGCCGCCGCGCCAGCACGGCACCGTTCACTCGGGGACAGGCTATTCGGCGCCGCGAATCGTGCCGCAGCCGGATGATTTGCGGAGAGCGGCCAATGTGCTCAACGAAGGGGAGCGCGTCGCGATGCTCATCGGCGCCGGCGCTCTGCGCGCTGCGGAAGAGGTGCAGCGGGTGGCCGAACTGCTCGGCGCCGGCGTGGCCAAAGCCTTGTTGGGCAAGGCGGCGCTGCCCGACGACCTGCCTTATGTGACCGGCGCCATCGGCCTGCTCGGCACGAAGCCGAGCTGGAACCTAATGGCCAACTGCGACACGTTGCTGATGGTCGGTTCCGGCTTCCCGTACTCGGAATTCCTCCCTCAGGAAGGGCAAGCTCGCGCCGTTCAGATCGACATCGATGCCAAAATGCTCGGCATTCGCTATCCGATGGAAGTCAATCTGCATGGCGACAGCAAGGAAACGCTGCAAGCGCTGATTCCGCTGTTGGAACGCAAAGAAGATCGCTCGTGGCGACATGACATTGAGAATGACCTTCACGAGTGGTGGGAAGTGCTCGAAGCGCGCGCGATGGATACAGCGCACCCGATCAATCCGCAGCGGATTTTCTGGGAGCTGTCGCCGCGGCTGCCGGAACGCAGCATCATTACTTCGGATTCGGGGTCTTCCGCGAACTGGTTTGCCCGCGACCTCAAGATTCGCCGCGGCATGATGTCATCGCTTTCCGGCAACCTGGCCACCATGTGCCCGGGTGTGCCGTATGCCATTGCGGCGAAGTTTGCCTATCCAGATCGCCCGGTGATTGCCGCGGTCGGCGACGGCGCCATGCAGATGTTAGGCAACAACGGTCTGGTCACGATCTCTCGCTACTGGCGGCAATGGAAGGACCCGCGACTAATCATTCTCGTGCTGAACAACGGCGACTTGAACCAAGTCACTTGGGAGATGCGCGCCATGTCGGGAAACCCCAAGTACGAGGCCTCACAATTTGTCCCGGATTTCCCCTACGCCGGTCTGGCGGAAATGCTTCACCTGCGCGGCATTCGGGTGAATAAACCGGAAGAAATTGGTCCCGCATGGGACCGAGCCCTTTCGGCTGATTGCCCCGTCATTTTTGAAGCGATCACTGATCCTGAAGTTCCGACGTTGCCGCCGCACATTACGTTTGAGCAGGCGAAGAACTTCATGTGGTCGATGGTGAAGGGCGACCCGGCGCGCGGCAGCATGTTTGTCGGTTCAATGAAGCAAGCGTGGGACAGCCTGGTGCATCAGTAGCCGGGCGCTAATAGGAGACCACGCCGTTCAAAATCAGTCAAAGGAATACCAGCCCAATGTCGACCGCACTGGAACGGCCACTGCCGATTGTCGATTTTCCCGGCGCCACTCGCCCTGAGCTTGTCCAAGCCGAACCCGATTACGTTCCCGAACTCGAGCGGGCGCTCAGCCGGACCATCGAAGGGGAAGTTCGGTTTGATACGGCCAGCCGGGGCGCCTACTCGACCGATTCTTCCAATTACCGGCAGATTCCAATCGGCGTCGTTGTGCCCAAATCGGTTGACGACGTAGTCGCGGCCGTTGCCGTTTGCCGACGTTTTGGCGCCCCGATTACGTCTCGCGGAGGCGGCACCAGCCTCGCCGGTCAGTGCTGTAACGTGGCGATCATCATCGATTGGTCGAAATATCTTCGGAATGTCCTGAGCATTGACCCGTCGAGCCGGACGGCGCGCGTCCAACCTGGTTGCGTTTTGGACAATCTCCGCCAGGAAGCGCAGGATAAATATAGTCTCACGTTCGGGCCAGACCCCGCGACGCACAGCCATAACACGCTCGGTGGGATGATTGGCAACAACTCATGCGGTATCCACTCGGTGATGGCGCAACTGTATGGACCGGGCCCGCGCACGCAGCACAGCGTCGATTCGCTGGAAATTTTGACCTATGACGGCGAGCGGATGCGGGTCGGTCCCACTTCGGAGGAACAGTTACAGCGCATCATCACGCAAGGGGGCCGCCGAGGCGACATTTATCGGCGGCTTCGCGACCTGCGAGACCGCTATGAGCCATTGATTCGCGAACGCTTTCCGGAAATCCCCCGCCGAGTTTCCGGATACGGGCTGGACTGCCTGCTTCCGGAAAATGGTTTTAACGTGGCGCACGCGCTCGTCGGAACTGAAGGCACGTGCGTCACCATTTTGGAAGCAACGCTCAAACTGATCGACGAACAACCAGAGCGCGCGCTCCTGGTGCTGGGATATCCAGACGTCTTCGAGGCCGCCGATCACGTCACCGAGATCATGAAGCATCGTCCCATCGGCCTGGAAGGCATGGACGATGTGCTTGTCAAGCAAATGAGGCGTAAAGGGCTGCATCCCCACGACGCTGATTTGCTGCCATCGGGTAATGGCTGGCTCTTAGTGGAATTCGGCGGCGCCAGCCGGGAGGAAGCTCGTGACAAGGCGAACGCGGCCATGGAGGCGATTCGCGGACAAGCTTCGCCGCCCAGCATGAAGCTGCTCGATAACCGGTGGCAGGAGCAGAAGCTGTGGGAAGTCCGCGAGTCGGGGCTCGGCGCCACGGCGCATGTGCCGGGAATTCCCAGCTCCGGCCCTGGCTGGGAGGATTCGGCCGTTGCGCCCGAGTATGTTGGCAAATACTTGCGGGAGTTCCGCAGTTTGCTGAATCGGTATCACTATCAATGCGCACTTTACGGTCACTTTGGACAGGGCTGTGTGCACTGCCGCATCAGTTTCGATCTGAAATCGCGCGAAGGCGTCGCCACATTTAATCATTTTCTTGAGGACGCCTCCGATCTGGTGCTGAAGTACGGCGGCTCGCTCTCGGGCGAGCACGGCGACGGGCAAGCTCGCGCCACGCTGCTTCCAAAAATGTACGGGCCTGAGTTGGTGGACGCGTTTCGCGAATTCAAGACTATCTGGGATCCAACCTGGAAGATGAACCCCGGCAAGGTGGTCGATCCCTATCCGCCTGACGCCAATCTCCGTGTAGGACCGGCCAACTACCATCCCGCGCTGACGGATGTCTATTTTAGTTACCCGCGCGACGACGGATCTTTCACAAACGCGGCGAACCGGTGCGTCGGCGTCGGCAAGTGCCGGCGAAACAGCGGCGGCACGATGTGCCCCAGCTACATGGTCACGCACGAGGAAATCCACTCGACGCGCGGCCGATCAAGGCTGCTGTTTGAGATGCTTGAAGGTGACGTGGTCACCAACGGCTGGCGAGACGACGCAGTGCATGAAGCGCTCGATCTCTGCCTGGCCTGCAAGGGTTGCAAGAATGAATGTCCGGTCAACGTGGACATGGCAACCTACAAAGCTGAATTTCTATCCCATTACTACGACCGCCGGCTGCGACCGCGAGCGGCGTATGCCATGGGCTGGATTTACTGGTGGGCGCGGCTGGCTTCTCACGCACCGCGCCTCGCGAATTTCTTTTCGCAAAACTGGCCGTTTTCGTCGATCGCAAAACTCGTCGCCGGCATTTCTCCGCAGCGGCGATTGCCGCCCTTCGCGACGGAGACCTTTGTTCATTGGTTCAAGCATCGGCACTTGCCGAAGCTCGCGAAACAGTCAAGCCAAAGCAGGCGCGATTCGACCGAGCCGATTACGCACGGCGACGTCCCGGACTTCCAGTCAGACACTTATAGCAACGAGGATGAGCCGCGCATTCTGAATCCCTTTGCGAAGCGCAGCCGGACCGCCTGCCGCCGCGTCATGCTCTGGCCAGACACCTTCACCAATTATCTGAAACCAGAAGCCGGCAAAGCAGCCGTGCATGTTCTGGAGGACGCCGGATTTGAGGTCGTCATTCCGCCACGGCCGCTGTGCTGCGGCAGGCCGCTCTACGACTTCGGCATGCTCGACGCCGCGAAGCGGCTTTGGGAGCAGATCATCGAGGTGCTCAAGGACGAAATCTACGCCGGCACGCCGCTGGTGGGCCTGGAGCCCTCGTGCGTGGCCGCCTTCCGCGATGAGTTGGTTAACCTCTTTCCGGGCGACGGTCCTGCGAAGCGTCTTAGCCGTCAAACGTATTTGCTCAGCGAGTTCCTCGAGCAGGAAGGCTATCAACCGCCGCGCATCGAGCGAAAGGCCGTCGTTCATGGCCATTGCCATCACAAGGCCATCATGCACATGGACGCCGAAGTTTCGCTCTTGAAGAAAATGGGGCTCGATTACGAGGTTCTCGATTCCGGCTGTTGCGGCATGGCGGGCTCCTTCGGCTTCGAGAAAGATAAGTACGACGTTTCGGTCGCGTGCGGTGAGCGGGTGCTGCTGCCCGCTGTACGGGCCGCCGAACGGAACACGCTGCTAATCGCCAACGGCTTTAGCTGCCGTGAGCAGATCGAGCAGTGTACCGACCGCCGAGCGATGCACGTCGCGGAAGTGTTGGATCTGGCGCTCCGTGAAGAGAGCGGGATCGCGCCGGAAGCCGAACCGAAAAAGTCCTCGCTGCCGCCCGCCGCGGTCTATGCGATTGTCGGCCTCGGCGGCGGGCTAATTGCCGGAGCACTGTTGGCGAAGCGCTCGACTAGCAACGGCGCGAACCATTCTCGGCTATCGAGGATGTTCCGATGAAGTCCAAGCTGCTCAGCAATGAACCAACGACCTATGCCGTCGTCTTCCAAACGGGCGACGAGGCGATGGCCGAGCTTGAGCGGTTTGCCGCCGAGCGGTCGCTCAAGGCGAGCGAGCTGATGGCGGTCGGCGCCTTTCAGAAATGCGTGCTGGGGTATTTCAACTTCGACACAATGGACTACGACCGGATTGAGATCAACGAACAAGTAGAAGTTTTGTCGTTGATTGGAAACGTCACGCTTGGACCGAAAAAACGGAAGGTTCACGCCCACGTCGTTGTCGGCAAGCGCGACGGCACAGCGCATGGCGGCCACTTGCTGGAGGCGCACGTGCGGCCGACGCTGGAAGTGATCCTGACCGAGCTGCCGGCAAACCTTCAGCGCAAGCATGACGATAAGACCGGGCTCGCGCTAATCGCGATTGATGACGTTCGCTAAGGTAAGTCGTCGCCGCGGTTCTTCTACACAATTATGATCGATACAGCTGAACAAGTCGTCATCGGCGAAGCGGTTCCCATCGAGAATATCGCCGTCGCCGCCTACAAGATTCCGACGGATTCGCCGGAATCCGACGGAACGATCGAGTGGGACTCGACCACGATGGTGACGGTGCACGTCGCGGCGGGAGGACGCCGTGGCTTCGGCTTCAGCTATGCCCCCGCGGCCGCGGGACGCCTGATCAACGAATTGCTGATCGAGCACCTCAAAAACCGCAATGCACTGAACATCGAAGAGTGCTGGCAGGCGATGGTTGCCGCGGTTCGCAATGCTGGCCAGCCGGGCGTCGCGTTTTGCGCAATCTCCGCGGTAGACACGGCGCTCTGGGACCTGAAGGGGAAGATTCTGCAGATTCCACTTGTTGGGCTTATCGGCGCCGTCCGCGAGGAAGTGGAACTTTATGGCAGCGGCGGCTTCACTTCATACAGCAAGAGCCAACTCCAGGCGCAGCTCGCAGGCTGGGCGGAACAAGGCTTTCATCACGTCAAGATGAAAGTAGGACGCCAGCCGCAGGCGGATTGCCAGCGCGTGCGCGACGCGCGGGCCGCGATTGGCGATCAACTCGAGCTGTTCGTCGACGCCAACGGCGCCTATTCGCGGAAGCAAGCCGTCGGCCTTGCACGCCGGTTCGCTGAAGAATCAGGCGTCGTCTGGTTTGAGGAACCGCGGCCTTCGGATGATTTGGAAGGCCTTCGCCTGTTGCGCGATCATGGACCGTCGTTCATGGACATTGCCGCTGGCGAATATGGATACACGCCCGGCTATTTCCGGCGGATGCTCGAGGCGGGCGCCGTCGATTGCCTGCAGGCCGACGCCACGCGCTGCGGCGGATACTCGGGCTTTCTAAAAGTCGCGGCGCTCTGCGATGCGTTTGACATCCCGTTGTCGGCACATTGTGCACCGCAGCTCCATGCGCAGGTGGCTTGTTGCGCGGCTCCCCTGCGGCACATCGAATACTTCCACGATCACGCGCGCATCGCCGAGATGCTATTTGACGGCTCGCTTGAATCCAACGGTGGCCATTTGCGGCCGGATGCGCACCGCCCGGGCCACGGTTTGTCGCTCAAGATTGTCGACGCCCAACGGTACGCAGTTAGCTTGTAGAACTCGAAATCGGACGAGATATACCATGAAACGAACAAAACACGAGAAAACAGTTGTGATCACCGGCGCTTCGGCCGGAGTCGGCCGTGCTACCGTGCGGAAATTTGCGAAGAATGGTTACAATATCGGTCTGATTGCTCGCGGCGACGACGGCCTGCAGGCGGCGGCCGAAGATGTGCGCCGCGCCGGCGACCGTCCGCTAGTCTGTGCCTGTGACGTGGCCGACGCCGACGCGGTCGAAGCGGCGGCCGAACGCACGGAGCGCGAGCTTGGCCCAATCGACGTCTGGGTGAACAACGCGATGACGTCGGTATTCTCGCCGGTCATCGAGATGAAGGCTGAAGAATATCGCCGCGTCACGGAAGTCACCTATTTAGGCTGTGTGCATGGCACGCTCTCCGCATTGCGGCGGATGAAGCCGCGCGATCGGGGCACGATCGTGCAGGTCGGCTCTGCTCTGGCCTATCGCAGCATTCCCCTGCAATCCGCCTACTGCGCGGCCAAGCATGCCATCGCGGGCTTCACCGAATCTCTGCGAAGCGAACTTATCCATGACAAGAGCAAGGTGCATGTCACGATGGTCCAAATGCCGGCGCTCAACACGCCACAGTTTGATTGGGTGCTTTCGCGGTTGGATCGCCGCGCACAACCAGTGCCGCCGATTTACCAGCCCGAAGTCGCCGCGGACGCCATCTACTTTGCCGCGCACCATCGCCGACGGCAGCTCTGGGTGGGCGGCCCGACGGTCAAAGCCATCCTCGCCGAGAAACTACTGCCGGGGCTGCTGGATCGCATCCTGGCTAAAAGAGGTTACTCAGGACAGCAAACCAGCGAGCCCGCCGATCACCGGCGGCCAAACAATCTTTGGGAACCGGTGGACGCGGACGGAGGCGGCGACTTCGGAGCCCACGGCGCCTTTGATGACCGCGCCAGTTCCTGGAGCGTCGAACTTGCCCTGGCCAAAGCGCGGCCGAGGCTTCAGAAGGCAGCCGCCGCTGGCGTCGCACTGGCTCTGACGGGGTTGCTTTTGAAAAGCCTCAGTCACAACGGCAATCATCGGCCAGGCGCGTATCGATGAACGCCGCTAATACGGATCAGATTCAGCCGTCCATCTGGTGTTCCGCCGCCAAGGACCTCATCGTCACCTCGCTAGGATCCAGCCGGATCTGGGCGACCGTCCAAAACGGAAGCGTCACTGAAATCTTTTGGCCGTCTACCGGCAGAGCGCAGGTCCGCGACCTCAGCTTCGTCATTAGCGACGGCAAGCGTTTTGTCGATGTGCGCGCCAGCGATACCTACGAACTTTCAAGTCCAAAGCCCTTCATTCCATTGCCGACGCTCGTTCACCACGCGCTGGGCTTTCAGTTGGAGCTTAGCGTCGTTTGTGACCCGGTCCGCGAAGTCGTCCTGATACACTACCGATTGCAGGGCGACCATGCCCAGCTTTACTGCTTCCTCACCCCAAGGCTAGCGGTCATCAATGGGGCCAACGCCATTAAGGTTAAGGATGACGCGTTCATCATCGCCGGCGATGATCGTCATTTGCATTTTCGCTGCGATCAAGGATTCATACGACAAGGCGCGGGACACTTCGATCGCACTTGCTGCGACTCGTACACGAGCCAGCTTGATGCCGTTGAATGGAAATCCACTGAGATTGAAGGCAACGACGTGACTGCGGTTGCTGAATTAAATGCGCCCGAAGGCGTTCTTGCGCTCGGCTTCGCCTTCCGGGAAAAGGGGAGCGAAACCCTGGCACGCTCCAGCCTGGCGGAAGGATTTGCCTCGGTGATGTCCCGCGCGCAAGCCGGCTGGCAGGCCTGGCGGAAGAAGTTTCACGCTCCAGAGCATCTAACGCCGCGCTGGTTCTCGGAAGTCGAGATCAGCGCCGCGGTTCTCAAAGCTTGTGAGGAAAGGCTTTATCCAGGCGCCCTGGTGGCAAGTCTCTGCGCGCCGTGGGGCGGAACCAGGAACGATCTGGCCGGTTACCATCTCGTATGGCCGCGCGACTCGGCGAAGATGGGCTTCGCGATGATTGCCCTCGAGAACTTCGACGACGCCAGGCAGATGGCGACCTATCTGTTGGCGACTCAGCAACCGGACGGCAGTTGGTCGCAGAACTTTTATCCCGACGGCGAATCATATTGGCACGGAAGCCAACTGGATGAAACCGGCTTCCCGTTGTTGCTCGTCGCAAAGCTCTACGAGATGGGTGAGCTCGGCAACCTGAGAGGCATCCACGAGATGGTGCGCCAAGCCTGCAAGTACCTGGTGTCCGCCGGCCCGGTGACGCTCGAAGATCGTTGGGAAGAAAGCAAAGGGATTAGCATCTTCGCCCTCGCGGTAATCATCGCCTCGATTGTCGGCGCGGCGCCGTTGCTGAAAGACGAACACGAACGGCAGTATCTCTTGTCGTACGCCGATTACTTGAATCGCCGCATCGAGGATTGGCTGTATGTCGAACACACTGACCTCACTCGGAAATACGAGGTGGACGGATACTATCTGCGAATGGCCACGACGTCCATTTTTGAGGGCGAGCATGGCAAGATGCGCATCGCGAACCGCAATGCCAACATCGATGTCGTCGATATGGTCGCCGTGGACTACATGTACCTCCCGCGACTCGGCTTGCGCCAGGCCGATGATCGCCGCATGCGGGACACGCTGAAGGTCGTCGAAGGCGAAGTGTGCGTCGTCACGCCGGCAGGACCAGGCTTTTACCGCTATCCGCGCGATGCTTACGGGGAGCACGACGATGGCTCGCCCTTCGACGGCACGGGCCGAGGACGCTTGTGGCCACTGCTCACCGGCGAGCGCGGGCATCTGGCCATCGCCCTGGGGGAAGACCCCAGCGCCTACCTGGACGCGATGTGCCAAATGTCCAACCGCGCCGGCCTGATCCCCGAGCAAATCTGGGACGCTGCCTCAATTCCCGAGCACCATCTATTTCCCGGCAAGCCCACCGGCAGCGCCACCCCCCTACTTTGGGCGCACGCCGAATATTTGTCTCTGGCCAGCGCGCTCCCGACCGGGAAATCGATTGAGCTTCTCGATGCCGTCCAGCAACGCTACGGCGGGCGCCGCCCCGAGCCAAACGTCTGGCATTGGCGACCCGATGCTCCCTTTGGACGCCTGCCTCGCGGCATTGATCTCCTGATCGACTTGTCGAGTCCTTTTAAAATCCGATACGCAATGTCGCCGACTCACACAGCACGCCCGGAAGCCTCAAGCCGGCTGGGCCTCGGGCGACACGGCGTTCGACTGCCCGCAGCCTCGTTGGGCGGCCGCACGATCGAGTTTAACATCACTGCGGAAGATGGCTCGACAGCGGCCGGCTTCGTTCAGTCCAGCGCCGTGTAGTTCAACCGGCGCCGACCCTCGGCTCCTCGCCCCTTTTCGCATCAAGTAGGCAAGTGACGGAACAGGGCGCCTCTTTCTTTCCGACTTGCATATGCATGTTTGCCCGCGTACGCGCCGGCGGGCATCATCATGTTTCACGGGCTCGTTGCGCGTTCTTGGCGCAAGGCTAGCCAGAGCCCCAAGGCTATCCCTAGCGCGCCGGCACAACGAATCATTGCAGGGTGTTCGACAAACGGTCGGACCAACCGTTGCCAATTCACCGGACCCTTTTGCCAGAGTTCCGCGTGCCCTCTTGGCTCGACCAAAGCCAATGCGCCATCGCCGATCATTCCCATCGCGATGCACTCAACCGCTCGCCGCCTGACTAAGTTGTCACGTTGCCCCAGACCGATTGCGGAGCGGCGAAGATTACGGATCATTGTCAAACCTCCTACAAAGTTCCGTGGGTATTAAAACCGAGTTATCAAGCTTTGCTTAATTCCCAATCCTACTAAGCGAGGTGACCGACGTTAGTCTTCGTGCTCATGGCGACGTTCTGCGGGCAGCGAAGCCACGGACGCCTAAATCCTGCTCAAACTTCGGCATTTCGCGGAGCGAGCTCTTCACCTGCATCAAAATCGGAATCGTACTGGCCGCCCCAACGGCGACCAACGACCAGCCGACGGCTCGGCGGGTTCCATCGTTCAGAAAGCTCGCCAATAGCAAGCCCGCGCCGAGGCCCAGCGCCACCCGCGTGCCGGCGATAATCTCCAGTTCAGGCAATGACAAAGGCGTGCGCTTCATGGAAAACTCCTGACAATTTTTTCACAATGAACCGGAGAGGCGCCTCGGCGCTTGCGACACTCCGCAGCCGACTGAGTCGGACAAATATCCCTTTCTTCTGTTCATGAGCACATAGTGTTCCAAGTATGCCTTGCCCAACCTGCCGGGGCTTCTTGTCCCATGATGTCATGCGTCCCTTGCCATCGCCTGACCCACTCGGAGCTCCAGTGGGAATGTCAAAGGCGAAAAGTACTGCCTCGGAGAAGCTGCCGACGATCGAGCAACGGCCCAAAATTGAGTGCCGGCAAATCGGTCATTGAATAGTGACCAAGGTGGCCGCTTTGACGTCTCCCCATTTTCGACCGGCAGTCGTCTGGGCGGCTCGCTCGTTCGCCAAAACTGAGTCCGCCTCTAGCTGTGAGATCAGCACAGCTCGAACCTTTTCCAATTGCCCCAATTGGCGAGCGTATTTGTACGCGAGACTTCTCGACAATCGACATTCCGGAAGTTCGCTTAGCGGCTGCAGCTTGCCTGATTGGGCGCTTAGAGCGTCGTCATTCAATAGTAAGAAGTAGCCCCGCTGCCTGGCATCAGGCGTCAATTGTGCTTAACGAGGAGCCAAACTAAGTTCTCCACAGGCGTACTGAATACCCAATTCGACTTGAGCAGCGTTGAGCTTCTCGCCGACCAGGTCGCTCGTGGCGTCAGACTTCCCGACAAATCTCAGCAGTGGGTTCTGATAAAAACCACAGACTTGCCGCCTGGCTGATCGGATTGACAAGAATTCACAAAAAGCGAGCGAATCGCCACGGCGGGCGCCGGCTGTGATGTGAACGGGCCTGGCGAAAGTCGTTCGCGATTTTTTGGCCGGCATCGCGGAGGCTAAAGCGGATTGACTTGATGTTCTACGTCGTTTCAGTATCCCGGAGTGGATTCGAACCACTAACCTTCGGCTTCGGAGGCCGACGCGCTATCCAGTTGCGCCACCGGGACGAATGGAATAGGTAAGCCTACCGCTGGACTCGGGCGGCGGCAACGGGGCATGTCACTCCGTGGCGGGAACAAGTTGAGTTGGACGGAACCGCGGCGCCTGCCCGGCGGGCGACGCTAGCCTGGCGGCCATGTCATGGGCCGCCCTCCGAGAAGATGGAAGTGCAGATGATCGACCGTCTGGCCGCCATTCGGTCCGTTGTTGACGACCACGCGATAGCCGGAGCCGGCGACTCCGAGCTCACGGGCGAGTTTGCGGATGACTTGCCACAGATGCGCTACCAGTTCACCGTCCTCTTCAGCCAGCGCGTCGATCGAAGTGATTTCCTTTTTCGGGATCACCAGCACGTGCGTCGGGGCCTGCGGGTTGACGTCGCGGAAGGCGAGGCAGCGGTCGTCCTCGTAGATAATGTCCGCCGGGATTTCGCGATCGATGATGCGTTTGAAAATCGTCGACATGGATGTCACTTAATTGCAGACAGTTCGATTGCCTCGTCGGCAAGCATTACGGGGATCTGGTCGATGACTGGATAAAGCCGATCGCCGGCGTCGCGGATGAGTCCCGCGTCGAGCGGCCTGGCGAGGCGCTCGCCGGCGAGATTGACGGCGGCGCCAGCGTCGATCGCGCGGTTGATTTTTGCGATCGTCTCGGCGGACGCGAGTTTCAGCCGCGAACGGTCCTGGGGGCAGCGGAGGATGTCGATCAGCTTGGGGTCCATCGCAGCCGCACGTTGAGCCTGGTCTGGCTACTTGCTGGCGTTCAGCACTCCAGCAGTAAGCCGTCATTTTATGGCGACGGGCCGCCGGCTGCTAGCGTCAGAGAGCGGCTGAAGCCGGACAATCCGCTTTACCGATACGAAGATTAAGTGCGCGGCAAGGACGCGGCGTGCGATTTGAAAATGGTGCTGTATGGGCTTGGCCAGGGACGGCCGAGGAGGATCGATGCGTGGTGGTTATCGTCGTCAAATGATTGCGGCGCTGTGGCTCGCGGCTGCACTTTCTATCCGTCCGGGGTTCGCGCAAGTTACCACCACCCTGGAAAATGGCGCTGACGGAATTCAATACCGCGTCACCCGGCAGGTCGTGCCCACGTCCGTCCCGGTGCAGCAAACGGTTCCGCAGCAGCAAACATCGTATCGGTATCAGGTGACAACTGAGAATGTGCCGCACCAACAGGTGTACAATGTGCCGATCACGCAGTACCAAATCGTTTCCGAACTGCACGGGCGTTGGAACCCGTTCGTGACGCCCTATTGGACGCATCGCTACGAACCGGTGACGGTGTGGCAGCAGCAGGTAGCGACGGTAAATCTTCCTGTTTCCCACGTAGCGTGGGTGCCTGAAACCAAGACGGTTCAGCAAACGGTGAGCACTTGGAAGACGATGAATTCGGAATATGTCTACAAGCAGCCGATCGGACCGATTTCAGCGGGCGGCACTTCTAGCACGGCGCTTGCCGATGCAAAGCCTCTTCCGAACACAGCGCCGTCAGCAACGCTCACGCCGGCGGATCAGCCCGCGGCGATAACGGCTTCGCGCCCGCTCGGCGGCGAGGCGATTTCGAGCGATCCGCCGAAAAGCGGCTGGAACACGTCGCCGGCGGCGACGTCTGGGACGCGCTACTAACGGGTCTGGTTGCAGTCTAGGCCTTTCGCTGGAGCGAGGGGCAGCCATCTCGCGGAGCGAGATCGCTACACTTGCGGGGATGTCGCCCGCGGCGTCGCGTGAGTAAACTGGCGGCTGACTGCCCTTCGCCATTTGCGCTCACACTGACATGCCGCACGCATCGCTTCCGCGCCATTCAGCGATTCTCGCTATTGCTTGCCTGGTCTCGCTGGTTAGCGGCGTTCTTGCAAAGGACCCTGCCGTGGAAGTCCGCTACGAATACGGCCCCGACTCAACCCGGCAAGAGGGCGTTCCGCAGGGCAAAATCACCGAGCACGTGTGGAGCGACAGCAAGGTATTTCCCGGGACGATTCGCCGTTATTGGGTGTATGTTCCGGTTCAGTACGACGGGAAGCGTGATGCAGCGCTGATGGTGTTTCAGGACGGGCATGCGTACGTTCGGGAACGCGGCGAGTTCCGCACGCCGATCGTTCTGGACAATCTTATCCATAAAGGCGACATGCCGGTGACGATCGGCGTGTTTGTGGACCCGGGCCACAAAAGCAAGGAGCTGCCCCCAAAACCGGGTTGGGAACCGAAACCGGTGAATCGCAGCTTCGAATACGACACGCTGAGCGGCGACTACGCGAACTTCCTGCTAACCGAAATTCTGCCGGAAGTGAAAAAGGAGTATCGGATCACCGATGATCCTGATGGCCATGCCATCGTCGGCATCTCCAGCAGCGGCATTTGTGCGTTCAACGTGGCCTGGCAGCGGCCGGACGATTTTCGCAAGGTGCTGAGCCACGTCGGCAGCTTCGTGAACCTACGCGGCGGCGACGCGTACCCGAGCATCATCCGCACGGAGCCGGACGTGAGACCCATCCGCGTCTTCTTGCAGGACGGCAGCCACGATCTGGACAACGAGTTCGGCAACTGGTGGCTCGGCAATCAACAATTGGCCGCCGCGCTGAAGTTTCGCGGCTACGACTACAAGTTCGTCACGGGCGAAGGCGGCCACAATGGAAATCACGGCGGGTCAATCTTGCCAGAGTCGCTGCGCTGGCTGTGGCGCGACTACAAACTGCCGCAAAAGTAATTCAAGTGGGCGGCAGGTCGAGCATGTTCGAGATCATCTCGGCCTGGGCCTTCGCACTACGCTCGATGGTCTCGAGCGCCTCTTGCTTCATCCGATCGTCCAGGTCGCCGAACTTCAGCAGCTGCGTCCAGCCGAGGATGGCGTTCAGCGGCGTGCGGAGATCGTGAGCCAGCTTGCGGAGCGATTCGGGCGTGCGGCCGTGGGAAGATGCGGCCGGCGCCTGCGATGCTTGAGATGATGCCGCTGAGCGCCCGACAGCGGTTGCCATCTTTGCCGGCTCTATGGCGTTGAGATCGACAACGACAACCTCCGTCGCCAAGTGGACCGACTCGGGGAGTTCATCAAGAGACGCGAACGATTCGACCATACATCCCGAGGCTTTCAGGGCCTGGGCAACTTCGGTTCGCTGGGGAGAAGCGGGACCGACAATGAAAACTTTTGGTGCGGAATCGCGCATCTTGGTCGTCGAGAATACAACCGTCCGGGAAAGCGGCCCAAGAGACTGGGGCGAGATTGGATTACGCCAGGATGTCGCGAATTACGTGCCCGTGCTCAACCTCCAGCCGCTTTCGTCCCGGGATCTCCAGCCGGCGCGAATCGAGACCGAGCTGATGAAGCACCGTCGCGTGTAAATCGGTCACGAAATGGCGGTTTTCGACCGCGGAAAACCCGAGTTCGTCCGTGGCGCCGTGGGCGACGCCCCCCTTGATGCCGCCGCCGGCCAACCAAACCGAAAAACCGAACGGATGGTGGTCGCGGCCATTGCTCCCTTCACCGCCGGGTGAGCGGCCGAATTCGGTGCCCCAGACGACGAGCGTCTCCTCCAACATCCCGCGCTGCTTGAGGTCTTTGAGGAGGGCGCCGATGGGTTGGTCCGTTTGGGCAGCGTTCGTGGCATGGTTCTGCTGCAGATTGCCATGCGCATCCCAGCCGCCGGCGCTCCCGTTGCCGCCATGATAAATCTGCACGAACCGCACGCCGCGCTCCACCAGCCGGCGCGCGGCGAGACAATTCTTGGCGAACGGAGCGGTCGTTTCGTTGTCGAGGCCGTACAGCTTTTGCGTCGCGGCGGTCTCTTGTTGAAACTCGAATACCTCCGGAACCGCGCGTTGCATGCGGAAGGCGAGCTCGTACGACTTGATCCGCGCTCGCGCCTTGGCATCTTCCGGATACTCCGCGGCCACCATCCGATTGAGCCGGTCGAGCAGGGCGAATTCGCCTTCTTGCTCCTCGCGGAAGACTCCCTCGCAAGGCCGCCCAAAGGCGAGCGGATTCGCTGGGTCGGCCACCAAGGGCACGCCGTCATGCTCGGGGCCGAGGTAGTTGGCGCGGTGGACTTCGCCGCCGCCGCAGCAATCGGCCGGCGACTGGCCCAGCACCACGAACTGCGGCAGGTTCTCATTGAGCGTGCCGAGGCCGTAATGCACCCAGGAGCCGATCGTCGGAAAATAGCCGTCCAGCGCGTTGCGCCCGGTGTGAAACTGGAGCTGGGCGCCGTGGTCGATGTCGTTGCACCACATCGAACGCACGACGGCAATATCGTCGATGGAGCCGGCGATATGCGGCCACCAATCGCACACTTCGACGCCACTTTCGCCGCGCGGGCGATAGGCGTTTTGCAGTGGAAAGATCTTTGAAAGGACCTTCCGCTGATCGGGCACGGCGGTGCGGATGTTTTCGTTCAGAAATTTCTTGCTGAGCACGTCGCGATATGGCGTTTCGCCGATCGACTTGCCCGCGTAGCGATTGAGGGCTGGCTTCGGATCGAAACTTTCCAGGTGGCTGACGCCGCCGATCATGAACAGCCAGATGACGCTTTTGGCCTTTATAGCGAAATGCGGTCGGCCATCCGGCGGCGACCAACCGCTGGAGTCGCTGGCAAACCCGTCGCGGTGCAGCAGAGCGCCAAGCGCGAGGCCGGTGAAGCCCATGCCGACGTCCGCCAGGAACGATCGCCGGGCAACGCGCCCGCAAGGGAACGAGGTTCGAGTCGAGCGTGCCATTGGTCACCTTAGCGAATGGTCACGAAGTCATTATGGTTGTACAGCACGTGGACCAGGTTTTCGCGAGCGCGCTGCACGGGATCGCCTGACGGCGCGAGCGCTGATTTCTCCCCGCCGGCAATCGGCGTGAGCTTGGCGCTGTTCTGCAGCTTTGAGGACTGGTCCTTCAAGAATTTCAAGCATTCCTCTACTTCGGTGGAAGTGGGTTGGCGTCCGAGCGATTTTTCAAACGCTTCCACGATAAACTTATCATCAGGCAGCGGCCCGCTGGCGGACTGCATGGAAAGCTGCGCGGCCAACCGCCGCGACTGCTCTAGCGCAAGTCCACTGTTCTCTAGCGCCAGCGCCTGCTGCGGGACGATGCTCTCGCTGCGCCGATAGCATTCGTTGACGCTTGGCCCGTCGAACAGCTCCAAGAACTTGGCTTGCTTCTCGTAAGCATGCCGTATGTAGAGGCTGCGCCGCGGCGACTGCGACGCGAGCTGCTGATCGATGTCGGGGCCGCCGATCGTTTGATCGAGCTTGCCGGCGACGAATAACATGGCGTCGCGCACCGCTTCGGCTTCGAGCCGATGCGGATTCATGCGCCACAGCCGCCGGTTGTCAGGGTCATTTGCCAGATCGGCGGGCGGAGTTTCAGCGGTGTGCGACGCCATGCGGTAGGCGCTGCTCGTCACAATCAGCCGGTGTAAATGCTTCATTGACCAACCGTGCTCCATCAGCTCGACGGCCAGCCAATCGAGCAGCGGCTGGTTCCGAGCATGCGGAGTTCTCAGGCCGAAGTCGAACATGTTGTCCACCAGCGGCGAACCGAAGTGGCGTAGCCAAATGTGATTGATGGCCACACGGGCCGCTAGCGGATTCTCGCGGCTGGTGATCCATTTCGCTAAGGCGAGCCGGCGGCCAGTGCTGACGTCCGGCAACACTTCGCCAAGCGGCTTGTACTCGCCGGAAGGCGTGGCGAGCTTCGCATGAGCGGATGCGACCGCCTCCCTAGCAGCCTTTAGCTTCGCCTCCGCAGCGGCCTTATCGGCTTGTGGCTTGCGAACTTCCTGTTCCGCCGTGAAAAACTGTTCTTGCGCGGTACACAGCGCGAGTTCAGCTTCCGCTTTTCCGGCGGCCAACGCTAAGCCAGTCGCATTGGCGCCGGGACTCAAGCCATACTTTGCTTTTTCAGCGGCGACGCGAGCCAAGAAAGACGCCAGTCCGGCTTTCGCGGAGGTCAATTGCCGATCCGCCAGCTCAGCGGCCGCAACGGCGGCGTCTTTCTCGGCTTCTATGAGCTTCCGCTGGTCTTCGCCGCCTTTGAATTCAGCAAGTTTTTTCTGAACTGCCGCTACGGCGCCGCCGGCCTTGGTTCGTGCGGTCGTGCGCTGATCCACGGCTGCCTGAGCTTTTGCCGTTTCCTCAGCGATGACGAAGTCGCGCAGAGCAGGATAATAAGCGGTTGCCGGCAGCTTTACAGGTTGCACTGCAAAATGCCCCATCAGCACTTCGGGAACGCCCGGCGACATCGGATGCTCGGCATCCGGTTGCTTTTCATTCCCGCGCTTAAATAAATAGGTCGGCTCCTCCGGCTTCGCGTCATAGGCTCGCGCCAAACCGTCTTTCATCACGTCCGGCTCGCCCGGCACGCGATCGGTCCTGACGTTGTACGGCTCGAACACTGTGCGCCAGCGGTAATAGTCGGTCTGATTGATTGGGTCGAATTTGTGATCGTGGCACCGCGCACAGTTCATCGTCATGCCAAGAAAGGCCTTGGCCGTGTGCTCGACCGTCGCATCCAGCCAGGTGTTGCGATTGAACTTGAACCACTGCCGCGCGAGAAAGCCGGTCGCTCGCAGCGTGCCGGGATCGTCCGGCGCCAGCTCGTCGCCGGCGAGCATCTCGACGACCATGCGGTCGTAACCCTTGTCAGCGTTCAGCGAATCGACAATCCAATCGCGCCAGCGCCAAATGTGCCGGGCGCTGGTACGAATCTCATCCTTGTAACCGGCCCAATCGCTGTATCGCCACACGTCCATCCAGTGGCGTGCCCAACGCTCGCCGTATTGCGGACGCGCGAGGAGCTGATCGACGACGTGCTCGTAAGCGTCCGCCGAATTGTCGGCCATGAACGCATGTAGCTCTTCGGACGTCGGCGGCAGGCCGATCAGGTCGAAATACACGCGGCGGAGCAACGTGGCCTTGTCGGCTGGCTCGACAGGCTTAACGCCAACCTCATTCCATTGGTCAACGAGGAATGCGTCGATGGGATTCGCCGCCCATCGCTCGTCGCCGGCTGGAGGAATCTCGGGCCGCACTGGCGATTTGAACGCCCAATGATCGCGCGGGTCAGGCGCCGGTGTTTCGGCGGGAGCTTTCGCCCCCTCGTTGATCCACCGCTTGATGAGCTCGATTTGTTCCGGGGCTAGCGATTCGCCTTCTCCCTCGGGCGGCATGCGCGAACCCAGCTCGCCGGTCAGCTTCATCACCAGCAAACTTTCATCAGCATGCCCCGGTTCCACAGCCGGGCCGCTGTCTCCGCCTTCAACCAACAGGGCGGCCGTGTCCAGTCTTAGCCCAGACTTCTTTCGCAGGGCGCTGTGACAGGCATAACAGCGCGCCGAAAGGATGGGCTTGATTTGCGCGGCGTAGTCGACCGGCGGAGCCTCGCCCCGAACGGACGCGACGCCGAAAAGAATCCCGCCAATGATCGCCGGAAAGACTACTCGCACGGTCTCTTCTAATCGAGGAAGTGATCAAACAAGCTAGGACATAGTGTACCGCGCGTAGCTCGCCAAGTGACCCCCGAGGTGCTGTGCCTCCCCAGTTTTTCGCATGGAGAACCACTGGCGGCTTGCCGTGTCCGAACCGCCGACGCCACGGCGGAAAGTGAAGACTTCGCAAGGCGCGTCCGGCCAATTAAATTTCTCGCCGTGCAGTTGTCGTGCTCTCAGCGTTGAACGTGAACATCCCTGTCAACGTCAACGTCATGCCGGTCGCAAACATCAGCGCGCCAAGATAAGCGGGCAGTAGGTGCGTGAAGCTGAGGTAACCAATTGGAAAATGAACGCCAATCGCCGTTCCGAAACCGACGGTTCCACTGATCAGCAGCGCTTGCCATAAGCTGCGAGACGGCCGGCCGCAATAAATGCAAAGGAACATCGTCAGGCCGCAACACGCCACGCCGCCGCCGAACCCCGCGCGATCATGGGCGATCAAGGGAATCAACCGTGGATTGGCCGCTTCGAGATCGGCCGCTGCGACGCCCATGTACTCCAAATCCTGCGGTACGAAAACTTTCGTCATGCCGACCGTCATGATGATCAGGCCGCCCAAGACCAGGCATGCTGAAGTCGCTAAGAGCAACAGTCGGCCGACGCCAAAAGCCGTCCGATAGGACGTCACCACGCTCGGATTAAAAACCTGAAGAACGCTGGTTCGCTGCGGCATGGATGTGCGGAGCCGGATCATGCCAATGATGAGCACCGGGAGCAGCACGAGCGTCGCGGCGCCATGCCAGGTATCAAGGTACCCGTATCCCAGGTAAGCCAAAAAACTGGCGAAGCCGGCGACGCCGCTGATGAGTAGCGTCCACCACGCCCATGGTTCGCTCGCCCGTAGCGGAAATTCAGCTAACCATAGGTAGAGAACGCCGACGCCGACAATCGAGCCGCCGAATGAAACGCGGTCGTGCATCATGAAGTGAACTAGCCGGCCGTGAGCCACGGTATGCAGTTCGTCGGCGGTCATGCCGAGATGCGCGATGTCGTGCGGCAAAAAGTGTCCGGTGGCAGCAAGAAAGAACGCAAACATGCCGGAGCCGATGAGGGCGAGGCCGGTCAGCTTGATGAGCGGGCGCCCGTCGGCGACGAGAGCATCGAGCAGGCCGCGATCATCCGCCTCGTTCTGCATCATTGGTTCAGCGCGAAACTCCTTCTTTTGCCGTCCCGCCACAGGGTGAACGGCACCGGAGAAACTCCAACTCTAGCAAAAAACGGATCGAGGCGCCGCGCTAGCTCCGGCCAATGATGGTGGGGAACCTCCGGGTACAGATGGTGCTCGAGATGGTAGAGATGCTCCAGCGCGACGAGCGATGCCATTCGTCCCCGAAAGAGCCGCGTTTGCGTCAGCTCGTTCGATCCGCTGGCGTCGTGCGGGATGTAGGATGTCACAAGCGGTATGGTCCAGCTACCGGCAATCATGAGTACGACATAGATTAACAGGATCTTGGTTGCCGGCGCTAGCGCGACGGCAAGCGCTATCAAGAACATGACGGCGACAATCTCAGCAGCGATCACGCGCCGCTCTTTCTTCATGTGTTTCAACGCCCAGAGGCAGATCTTCGGCTGAAAAATGACGCCTTCCAGCAACGTGCGGCCAAGCGACATGCGGGCAGCCGCGCCTTCGACGTCGTCCTCGTGCGGATAGCGGGCATGATGATTCAGATGGGCCGCACGATAGGCATGGCCGCTGCGCAACGCCAGAAGTTCGATGAGCGTCAAGAAGACGGCATTTATTCGACGCGGCAACCCCAAGTTGCCATGAACCAAATCGTGCGAGACGGAGCCATAGGTCACAAAGCTGAAGCCCATCAGGCTGAACACGGCCGCCGGCCACCAACCGATCCACGCCAGTGGGAAATAGGCGCCGAGCCAAAGAAAGGGCACGCCTAGCGAAAAGGCGCGACGGCTTGTGCTAAGCAGAAGCAGATCGTGGCCTAATTGACCTAAGGTCGGCGGTTTTACTGTTGAACGCTGCATGGAAGCTCCCCCAGTTTTGAGCGGAACGTCGCGGCGAGAAAGCTGGCGTTGGTTCGGCCGGTCGCCGCCGCTACTGATTAACCGCCAAAGGCCGCGGCGATTAACGAAAAAAAGCTGCCTGGGAACTTTTTCCCAAGCGGCTCGTATGCTTTCCGTGATGTCGTTCCACTCGTTAACTCGGCGTCCGCCGGCGAGACCTGCGGCCGCCCGAGCCGGCGCCCCACTCTTTGGTCAACGCTTCAAATACCTCCGGCGATTCGTAACGCACAATCCCTTTGCCCTCCGGCATCGGGCCAATCAGGCCCCGGAAAACCGGCATTCCCCGCAGGCTCAGGTCCGTGCTGCAGTCGTCGATGCCGATCTGGGTGTGCATGCGGAGGACGGCGTCCTGGTGTTCGTAATCGCGAGCGCGGAGTTCGCCGTTTGTGCCGCGCGTGACGATGCGGTACGTCTTTTCCTTGGCCATGGAGCCGCCTTGAACGGGGTAGGGGAACTGTCAGGACATTGCTTGGTATCGGCCGGCGAACGCTATCATGCGCAAAGAAACAGCGGCCGATCGCATACAGCGCATAGCAGGCGAAACCGCTAAAACTGTCGCCATGCAAGGCCCCGGCATAACACGTCCCAGCCGGCGAGGCTGATTCGACCGAAAACGCCCCGAAGGCCGCGGCGAAGGAAGGCCGCCCGGACATCATTGTCCGCCGCCGCGGCGGCCGATAAACTTTTTACTGCCGGTTCGGAGGGTAAGCGAATTGGCCAGCAGCCTGACTCGAAATCAGGTGCCCCGAAAGGGGTTGTGGGTTCGAATCCCATGCCCTCCGCTCGATGAGAAATCCCTTTCCGCCATGGCGCCGCGGTAATGGATTCAAGGCAGCTACGCCGGCAACTCGTCTGTCAGGTCAGGTGCAAGGTCGCCAGATTAGCACCTCGCCTTTGTCGGAAACGGAAGTATCGCCAGCATAAGCGCAGTACGTTCCTTCACTCGCTACGTGGGGAACTTGAATGCCGAATCGTCTCAAGTGCCTGGCCAGCAACATCAAGAAGATGGGAATCGCCTCGGTCGAGTAGGTAAAGGTCGGCATCAGTTCCAGCGGCTTCATCGAAATGATCGTGCCGCGATTCATCCAGGCGCCGGTGCGAATCTCGGCGCCGCTCAATAGAACGATGGTGCCGCCCTTCATCTGGAGCCCGGTGAAATCCCGCGCGGGGCCGCCGATGACGATCGTTCCGCGCCGCATTCGCATGCCGACTTCCAAACCGGCCGAGTGGTCGACGATGATCGTGCCGCCCTTCATGCCGGCGATCGACCCGCGGTAGGCAGCCCCAGCCTGGCCGCCCGCATTCCCGTGTATGTGGATGAAGCCGTTTTTCATCTCAGCGCCGATCCAGTCGCCGGCATGGCCGTTAACTTCGATTGCGCCGCCCTTCATGTAGGCGCCCAGGTGCATGCCGACCGGACCATGGACC